>DJUJ01000062.1:6152-9121 GCA_002438345.1 Paenibacillus sp. UBA6285 | reverse complement strand
GCCAGTCATCTCTTTGGAGGAGAGGGCGGCTAAATACATGATCGGCTTAAAGGACGAGCCAGGCTGGCGTGTGGTGGCCAGAGCATGATTGTATTGGTTGGTACGATAATTTTTTCCGCCGACCATTGCTTTAATGTAGCCAGTGCGAGGATCGATAGATACAAGAGCAGTCTCCAGATCACTCTTTTGATCCATCTCCTGGTCGACCGCATGTTCTGCGGCATGCTGCATGTCAGGGTCAAGGGTAGTGTAAACATTTAGTCCGCCTTGTTCTAACTCATCACTGCTGATGTGAAGAGATTCTGAGGCCAGATTGCGGATATAATCCCTGAAATAAGGTGCAGCCACAGTGGTATCCTTCTGGCCTTGTGGTTTTAAGTTCAAATCCTTCTGAACAGCCTGCCCCGCTTCTTCTTGTGTGATTTCTCCTAAATTAGTCATGACGGTCAAAATGATTTTTTGCCGTTTTTTAGCCTTGTTTAAATGATTGTACGGCGAATAATAGGTCGGTCCTTTTGGAATCCCAGCTAGCATGGTACTCTCTGCCAAGTCTAAATCTGCTGCAGATTTACCAAAATACATCTGAGAGGCTGCTTCAATGCCATAGGCACCATGACCATAGTAGATGTTATTTAAATACATGTTCAAGATTTCATCTTTGCTGTATTTCATCTCGAGCTGCATCGTATACAAGGCTTCTTTAGCCTTGCGCGTCCATGTTTTCTCGTGGGATAGATAGAGATTTCTCGCGAGCTGCTGAGTTAGCGTACTAGCCCCTTGTGTTCGGTTTCCCTCTTCCAAATTGACGAGCACGGCCCGCGCCATCCCCTTCATATCGAATCCGGTGTGCTCATAAAACTTACGGTCCTCGACGGCCAGTGTAGCTTCAATAAGCAGGGGAGAAATTTGATTTAACTTTACTGGATCACGGCTACGCCCGTCTGAAGTAAAGGTGGCAAGAATATTGCCTCTGGAGTCATATAGCTTGGAGCGCACATCATCGCCAATGGGGGGGAGATCCTTTTGGTATAGGTAACCGAGCAGAGCTCCCGAGGTCAGTAGAAACAATATANNCATGGCTACCAGCAGCCGGAATAAACGGCGGAAGCGGCTTTTTCGTTTGGGTGGATTCGTTGATTCACGTGTCATGGTACCAGACTCCCTTCTCCTTGTATTATGGGAAAGGAACTGGAAGGATATTCATTGTATAACTAGGTGACCTGTTAAAGGGACTATCGCCGGAGACGATTTAAATAGAAGATGACAAACTGTTTCCATTTTGTGACTATTGAATGGTGGATCATGCGCGCTTCAGGCCGTATAAAAGAGTAGAGATTGAAAGTGAGGGTATATATACATTAGGAGGGATCACTATGAACTGGACGAAAAAGATTCACAGAACGACAATAACCGCCCTTTCGGCGACGCTAATAATGGTTTCAGGATGGGGAGCATCAGCTTCTTCTGTACATGCTGCGGCATCAGCTACACCAACGACTTGCGACACTGGAGATCATGGGCTACTACAGTCTCTGCAAAACAAGCATTCAGGAGATGTATCCACACCGCTTACCTTTTCTGATGTTCAGTTTTTGAATGGAGATATCGGACGAGCAGCAGGCAATGGATTTATGATTGGCACTTCTAATGGAGGCTGCAATTTTCAAGAGATTTATGAAGGCCAATGGAGCTTTAAGCAGTTTGATTTTCCCGATAACGTGCATGGTTTTGCCCTTGCTTCTGTAGAAGAGGGTCAAGCCCGATATTTAATCGGGACCTCTAATGGAGGTTCAGAATGGAAAAGACTTTCGAATAAAGCTGTTAGCTTTGAAAGAATCGATTTTATCGATAGTAAGATTGGTTTCGGGTATAACAGGGCATCGACGTATTACACCAAGGACGGGGGACTTAGCTGGATTAAGATTTCAACCCCGTCCAATACACGCGGTACTTATTTCAGTGATCGTAATACCGGCTGGGCCGTTGTGACTGTGCCTAGAATCGGCTACCGGGTAATGAAGACTATAGATGGTGGAATAACTTGGAGCTTATCGTTGAAGGCAGCCTTTTCCGATCCTGAGTATGGGCAAATCACTGCAAAGGGAGATCAAGTTGATGTGGTTCTCTATGGCGGCTCAGGGATGAGTCCAACCTCATACTCTCTATATACAAGTACGAATAAGGGTAAAAGCTGGAATAGAGTGATTGCACAGGAAACTGCTGGGGGTGGGCCTGCTCCGGGTAGTGGTAAAGCTGTAGTAAATAAAGGGCCTGCGTCTGGCAGACCGGGAAATTTGGAGCTGGTAGGGAACAATACGACCTTCTTGGTGGGGTATTCCGACGCAGCTGAAAAAGTAGCCGTAGGACGCTCGTATAACGGTGGCAAGCAGTGGACCAATCTTCCGGCGATTGCTGGGTATGATGGGGTAATCTCGTTCACTAGTAATAAAGAAGGTTGGCTAGCCGTTCGTGAACGCGATTATTCATCGTTATATGTAACCAAAGATGGCGGAGCTTCTTGGGAACTTAGATTTTCGTTGAAAATTTTGTCCTTGTAATTGGTGAGTTAGAAAAGGTAGTGAGCATAGCGTTTAGTCCNNTTCCTAAGGGAAACGTTTTTTTTTGTGATTATGAAGTTGGTTGCACTTGTGTACAGTTTTACTAGATGTTCCAAGTGTGCTTTTATCCATCAATATGGTAAAATTTTATGAGCTTAGCTAGATCTAATGGATTCTGAGATTGAAATGCTTCTTTGAACTGGATATAGTGTACAATGGGAAAGCGAATAGGCCTTTGGTAAAATATAAAAATGTTTAAGTTTTATGATAGACGTTTTTCTAATGCAGAGGCTTGCAGAATGGAGGAGCGTGTGATGCCTGAAATAAAGTCTGACAAATATGACGTCTCTATCACGCTCGTGAGCCTTCAAGATGGTCAGCGAAATGTTATGAAAGCGAATGGAGAGGTAG
>DJUJ01000062.1:0-6147 GCA_002438345.1 Paenibacillus sp. UBA6285 | reverse complement strand
ATATATTCAATATGAAGAGTTAGAGCAGGACCCTCGAGGAGAGGAAATTTCTGTTCGTACAACGATAAAGATTGCAGACAATCAGCTAAAGCTAATCCGCCACGGTGGGATACAGTCGGAACAGAGCTTTCAATCCGGACGGCGTCTGCCGGGATTTTATCGTTCGCCATATACACAGTTTAATCTTTCTACAGAAACGAACAAGCTGGACGTGGTGCGCGAAGGGCGTTCCCTAACGGTTGCATGGGAATATGATTTGTACGTTTACGAGGAATTGTCAGGAAAGTTTGCTATTAGTTTGCATATACAGGAGGAACCGAAATTATGACACAGAGAAAGAATCCGTTGGAGCTTGTAAATGAACGGGTAAAAGAAGCCATTGCTGATGCAATTGTGAATGCAGGGATTGTTGCACCGGAAGAGGTTCCTGATATCGTACTGGAAGTACCAAGAGATAAGGCACATGGTGATTTGGCTACGAACGCTGCTATGCAGCTGACCAAAATTGCAAAACGTAACCCGCGCCAGATTGCTGAGGCAATTATAGAGCATCTGGATACTAGCAGCGCTTCTATTGAGAAAGCTGAGATTGCCGGACCAGGATTTATTAACTTTACGTTGTCCAAGAACTATTTGTACCCAATTATCAGCCTTGTTGCTGAGCAGGGTGATGATTATGGTCGTATTAACGTCGGTCAAGGACAGAAGGTTGAAGTGGAGTTCGTCAGCGCCAATCCAACGGGTAGCCTTCATTTAGGACATGCTCGTGGTGCTGCTGTCGGCGACGCGCTTTGCAACGTGCTCGATTATGCAGGCTATCAGGTCACACGTGAATATTACATTAATGATGCGGGTAACCAAGTGGCTAATCTGTGTAAATCCATTGAGACTCGGTACCTGCAGGAGCTGGGTCAAGAAGCAGAGATGCCTGAAGACGGTTACCATGGCGAGGATATTAAGGGATTTGCCAAAGAACTTGTGGCTGAAAAAGGCGACACACTGCTCGAGATGAGCCCTAGTGAGCGTGCAGCTTTTTTCCGTACCTATGGACTTAATAAAGAACTCGACAAAATCAAACGCGATCTGGGTCTATTCCGCGTAAACTTTGATATCTGGTACAGTGAGACTTCGCTGTATGAGAATGGCGAAGTGCTGCGCTCGCTAGACGAGCTTCGTGATCGTGGAGAAGTATATGAGCAGGATGGGGCAACCTGGCTGCAAACGACTAAGTATGGCGATGATAAAGACCGCGTTCTGATTAAGAACGATGGCACATACACCTACCTTACGCCGGACATTGCGTATCACAGCGATAAGTATGGCCGCGGCTATGATAAAATGATTAACATTTGGGGTGCTGATCACCATGGCTATATTCCGCGGATGAAAGCGGCGATGTCAGCACTTGGTAATGATCCTGAGAAGCTAGTGGTTCTAATTGCTCAGATGGTCAGTCTGTTCCAGAATGGTGAAAAGGTTAAAATGTCCAAGCGAACCGGCAAAGCGATTACGATGGAAGATTTGATGGAGGAAGTAGGAATCGATGCGATTCGTTATTTCTTCACCATGCGTAGCATGGATTCTCATCTTGATTTCGATATGGATTTGGCGATCTCTACTTCTAACGAGAATCCTGTATTCTACGTTCAATATGCGCATGCGCGTATTTGCAGTATCTTCCGTCAGGCAGAGGAGCAAGGGATCTCCATTCCTGATTACGGTGAGATTGACTTCACCAAGCTGACAGCAGTGCATGAATATGATCTGCTGCGCACAATTGGTGAGCTCCCAGCAGAAATCGCTGTTGCGGCTGAAGGTTATGCTCCACATCGCCTTATCCGTTATGTATATGAGCTGGCTGCTATTTTCCACAGTTATTACAAAGCTGAACGTGTAATCACTGAGGATGCCGCTCAAACCGTGGCACGTCTTGCGCTGCTTGGAGCTGCGCGTACCACCATTGCTAATGTCCTACGTCTTGTCGGTGTTTCTGCACCGGATCGCATGTAATTCAACATCATACGACAAAAAATCCGCCTTCCGGTTTCCTGGGAGGCGGATTCTATTTTGTGTCGTTCTTCGCACCGGCACAAGCTGCGCTCACGTCAGAGTGACCCACCCGGTGCCCGGGTGGGGTCTACACGTTCGCGGAGACCGCCCGCTTGGCCCTTGCTCCTGCTTTCAGCAGGCGTAGGGCATCGGCAGCGCCGCCGCCAAGGGATGCGCGCCGCTGCCCCTTACGTAGCCGCACCGGGGACGCGGTGCGGCGCAAGAGCAGCTTCAGCTCCCTTGGCGAGAGGCCCGGTCGCAGCGCGAGCAGCAGTGCAGCGGCTCCTGTGACATGCGAGGTCGCCATGGAGGTGCCGCTCATCTCTTTGTAGCCCTCCCTCAGCCAACAGGAGGGCACGCCTTCGCCGGGGCCGTATACATCGATATAAGAACCGCGGTTGCTGAATCCAGCAACACGATGTCTTTTATCGATGGCGCCCACGGCAATCGTCTCAGGATAACGTGCCGGGTAGTCCCCGCCANNCACGTTTACCATCATTGCCGGAGGAGGCGATGATAGCGATTCCGGCTCGGTACGCTTTTATAACCACATTGTGAAGCGCCTTGCTTCTAGTCTTCATTCCGAAGCTCATATTGATGATATCGATTCTGTTCTGTACGCACCAATCAATGCCCAGCACAATATCTGATACATATGCAGATCCGCTATGATCAAAGGCCTTAACTGGATATAGCAGCGCTCGCGGCGCCACCCCCATCATACCGCGTGTGCCTCCTGCCGCAGCTAGAGTGCCGGCGATGTGAGTCCCGTGTCCATTATCATCCAGCGGTAACATTCCGCGGTGTAGTAGGTTGACCCCAGTGGCTAATGAATGCTTCAGATCGGGATGGCGGTAATCAGCACCTGTGTCAATTACGCCGATTTTGACATGAACTCCGGTTGATTTGGACCATGCCTGAGGAGCATGAATGGCTTTCACCCCCCAAGGGAGTGTGGCCGTTCCGCTCTTTTCGTTAGCTATGGAATGGATTTGTATTTGTAGATCCTCTTCGACATTTAGGAGGTCTGCAAATCGGCTCATTAGTTTTCCAGCTCCGGCAGCAGGCACAAAGAAGGCCCGAATCAGCGTAGATACTTGCACTTGCCGCAGCTCGGGCTGCTTCGCTTTCAGAGCCTTCCATTGTGTTAATGCTCCGGCATACTGGCGGGGATCATTGAAGGTAAGAATACGCCGCTCACCATTGTTGGGGGCAACTGATATTTCTTCAAGAAGCATGTGCCAAAATTTGTGATAGTCCATAGGTTTCGCTGTCCCCTCCTCGGTGCACTGCTGCCATATTGTATGAGTGGAAGAGGGGGTCCGAATGGGAACTTGCCCTTTTTTAACGAAATGGGCTGCCCATCGTGTCAAAAGACGGCGCTTTACATAAAATAGACAGAAGAGATTAACACTCTCTTTGTAACATCACGTAAGGAGCCGATCCTTGGCGTGGATACAGTCATGCGCGGAGGATTTCCTCCGCCTTTTTTTATAAAAAAGTAAGTATAAGTTTCATACTCTACATATGCTTTGAATTTTATCTTTCTTCAAGATGGAGACAGGTTTCTGGTATGGATAACAGCCTAGAGGCTCTTTCTGCTGGGCTGTTACTGCTTTTGACTTGCAATTTGTTGTCAAATAGGTTTTACTTAGTTTTGTTAATGGATATTATTGAAATAAACCGTAATGTGAACAATGCGTGAGAGGAAGTGTCCTTTAGTGAGTACGCCACTCAATTTAAAGCTGGACCCTGAGAAAGTTAAAGAAATGCCGATGGTGGATTTGGCTTTTCTAGTGCTTAAGGCGGCCAATACGCCGTATTATTACCGTGATCTGATGGTCGAGGTAGCCAAGCTACGCGGCATGACTGATCAACAAAGCCAAGATACTATTGCCCAGTTATATACCGAGATTAACATTGACGGGCGTTTTGCCTGTGTCGGAACCAACCTTTGGGGATTGAAACGCTGGTATCCTCTAGAGCGCTCTGATGATCCGGTTGGTAACACCAAACGCGTGCGTATCATCAACGATGAAGATGATGATTTGGAAGATGACGACTTTGCTGAAGAAGAAGAAAACTACGCTGCTGAAGAAGAGGATTTCGACGCTATCGACGAAGATCGCGATGACCTCTATTCCGACGACGACAGCGAAGAAGAAGTCGACGAAGATGTCGTGATCGATGAAGATGACATAGACGAAGATGACACAGACGAAGATGATGCAGAAGATGACTCTGATGAAGATGCCGAGGCTGACGAGTAAGATAAATAATTTCAAAGAGTCTTGCCAATGGTATAATTCCTCCCTTGACAGTGGGGGATCGTCAGAGTAAACTATTGCATGGGCTTATCATGTAAGTTAATAAACGCGTTTTTTAAAATAAAAAGTGCCCCGGTTCTACGGGTGTCACTTTTTTGTTTTTTTAGATGCAAAGTAGCTGTAGTTTTATGTAATTCGAGGGACGACGCTTTATGTTTTCCCCGGTGGATCAAACTTTTGATTTCCCCTGTTTTGATGATAGTAAAACGGGTTACGATAAACACCATGCGCCGCTTTTATGTCTGGACTTTATTTAGGAGGGTTTTACAGTGACAAAGTATATTTTTGTAACGGGTGGCGTTGTGTCTTCCCTGGGCAAAGGCATTACCGCCGCTTCGCTGGGCAGGCTGCTCAAGAACAGAGGTCTAAAGGTAACGATTCAGAAATTTGATCCGTATCTTAACGTAGACCCTGGAACGATGAGTCCTTATCAGCACGGTGAAGTATTCGTAACAGATGACGGTGCGGAGACTGACCTTGACCTTGGGCACTATGAACGGTTTATTGATATTAATCTGTCAAAGAACAATAATGTGACGACAGGTAAGATCTATTCATCCGTAATTAGCAAGGAACGTCGTGGAGAGTATTTGGGCGGAACTGTACAAGTTATCCCACACATTACGAATGAGATCAAAGAACGCGTGTTCCGCGCAGGCCGCGAGACCAACTCTGATGTTGTAATCACAGAGATTGGTGGAACCGTAGGTGATATTGAAAGTCTTCCGTTCCTAGAAGCCATTCGCCAAATCAAGAGTGATATCGGACGGGAAAATGTGATGTATATCCACGTAACCTTGATTCCTTATATCAAGGCTGCTGGAGAAGTGAAGACGAAGCCGACACAACACAGCGTTAAAGAGCTGCGCAGTATCGGTATTCAACCAAATGTCATCGTGTGCCGTACGGAATATGAGCTTTCCGCAGATATGAAAGCGAAGATCGCACTCTTTTGCGATATTGATGCTAATGCTGTTGTGGAATGCCGCGATGCTTCAACGTTGTATGAAGTTCCACTGAATCTTCGTGATGAAGGATTGGACGAGATTGTTGTTAATCATTTGAAGCTTACAACACCTGCGCCAGATATGCGTGAATGGGAAAGTATGCTTGAGCGGATTCAGAAGCTAGAGAAGACAGTGGAAATTGCAATTGTAGGTAAGTATGTAGCCCTGCATGACGCTTATTTGAGTGTTGTGGAATCACTTTCACACGCAGGCTTTGCTTCCAATGCAGAAGTTAAACTTCGCTGGGTCAATGCAGAGGAAATCACAGATGAGAACGTGGACGAAATGCTGCGTGGTGTTGGCGGTATTCTAGTTCCTGGTGGTTTCGGTGATCGGGGAATTGAAGGTAAAATCTCCGCGATTCGTTATGCCCGTGAGAAATTGATACCTTTCTTCGGGATTTGCCTAGGTATGCAAGTTTCCGTAATCGAATATGGCCGCTCTGTTCTAGGTCTACAAGGTGCGAATAGCTCCGAAATCGATCCGAACACACCGTATCCACTGATCGATCTGCTTCCTGAGCAGAAGGATATTGAAGATATGGGTGGTACTATGCGTCTTGGTTTGTATCCTTGTAAGATTGCTGAGGGTTCCCTGGCAATGTCTTGCTACGATGATGAACTGGTATACGAGCGTCACCGTCACCGGTATGAGTTCAACAATACGTACCGTGATGAGATTGAAAAAGCAGGTCTGGTCATTTCCGGAACCTCTCCAGATGGCCGTTTAGTTGAGATTGTAGAGCTTCCGGGACATCCTTGGTT
>DJUJ01000093.1:19814-37012 GCA_002438345.1 Paenibacillus sp. UBA6285 | reverse complement strand
CCGGTATCTGATCTCCATAGGAAGAACAGTATCCTTTAACATCATCATTCTCATAGATTCCACGTGTCGTCGTACAGCTCGTACTCTCGCTCCCGATCATGATCCGCTCTGGAAATTGTTCATGATCGATAAGATATTGATCTTCTCTTTGGCCATAGTTATATCCGGTTATATCTACAGAATTACTGTATCCTCCATCATTCCACCCGTGATTCATGCATGCAATAGTAAGGCGAGTAGGATCAATGGCACGTGTAATTCGTGACATCGTTTCAAGCATTCTCGCTCCCATAATCGTGCCTTCTAATATTTCCTCGTTCTCCATGCTCCACAAAATGATGGAAGGGTGGTTTCGATCTCGATAAAGGATCTCTTTCAGATCTGCGATCCCGTCCGGAGATATATCCAGTTTCCTGTTCTCATCCATCACGAGCATACCCATTCTGTCGCATAGATCCAGGAGCTCAGGTGAAGGAGCGTGGTGAGCGCATCTGTATGCATTGCACCCCATACTTTTGAGAAGTTTGATTTTATATTCGGTTACTTGGTCAGGCAGAGCAACTCCTACGCCAGCGAAATCCTGATGGTTGCAAGTTCCTTTGATCAAATACTGTTCACCATTTAAGTAAAATCCCCTATCCGTGGTAAACTCTATCGTTCGCACGCCCAATGGAGTCCTATAAACATCCATTACATCTCGCTCATTAGCGTCATAAACTTCCGTAATCACTTCGTAAAGGTAAGGCTTCTCAGGCGACCAGAGCATGGGCTCCATCAATGTCATTACAGTTTCAACATCGGTTTGACTGTCTCCTTGAATGGTTATGTTCTCTGAGCTGGTAGCTACCACTTGACCCGTTCCGTCCTCGATTAAAGTCTTGATTATACAATTCACGACATGAGGATGTTCGTTATGTACGTTTGTTGATACGTTAACCGTGGCCTCATCTTTGCCTACTACGGGCGTGGTCACATAAGTTCCATGTCTTCCTACGTGAAGTCTGTCCGTCTTATCTAGCCATACATGGCGGTAAATCCCACATCCTTCATACCACCAGCCCTCATAATCACGAGCATCAACTTTTACGAAAATGACATTCTTCCCTTCATCGCCGTAACGCGCAATATCCGTAATGTCATAACAGAAGCCTGTATACCCACTTTGATGAGTTCCCAATAAATGCCCGTTAACCCATACGGTACAGTTTCGCATGACACCATCAAACTCAATCGATAGTTTCTTCCCCAAATCTTCCATAGGAATCTCGAAAACTTTACGATAACATCCAATTCCAACAGGGAGATAACCGTGGCTCTTATGATGTTTGACTTTACCCCCGTCATTTACGTAATTCCCTTCCACGCACCAGTCATGTGGAAGATCGATACTCTTCCACTCCCGATCGTTCATGACAGACTGTTCTCTTTCATCAAAATAAGCGATCTTCAGCCATTCCCCTTCAGCTATCTGCTCGCAGTCAGTTAACCCACCTGTCATCCCTCCTTTTACAGCATGCATGATAGGTAGATCACCTAAATGGAACATCCAGTTCTGGTCAAAGCTTTCCCGCATTCGTTTATTTTCCAATATCATTATCTTTTCCTCCTGAAATTGTCCTCATGAAAAGTTAAAGTTATAACAACGCACCGCCAATATAGGACGGTGCGTCGTACCAAAGCGTTCGTTATTTAGTGTTTAGCATAGCTAATATCAAAGTGACTGCTTCAGCTCTGGTTGAAGAGGCATTCGGATTAAATTTGCCATTCCCATTCCCCTTAATCAAACCTGCTTTAGCTGCTGTTGCTACATAAGGTTTTGCCCATGCTGGAGTTTGATCTGCATCAACAAACGCAAGTGTTGCCTTTGGATTCACTTCAAGACCAAGTGCACGAACAATAAGAACGACTAATTCACTTCTAGTTATTTTATTATTCGCACTGAATGTACCATCTTCATATCCAGAAATGAAACCTGCTTTAGAAAGTGCTTGAATGAATGGCTGAGCCCATACTGGTGTTTGGCCTTGATCCGTAAAACTAAACTCAGAATCAACAGAATCCAATTTCAGTGCTCTAGCTAACATGGTTGCAAATTCACCACGTGTTACAGTACCATTCGGTCTGAAAGTTCCATTTTCGTAACCACTTACAAAACCAAGTTCAACTGCTTTTGCAATAGAAGCCTTAGCCCAGTGATCTGAAATATCAGACAGATCTACTTTTGGAGTCTCTGGCTCAGTTGGTTTTACTGGATCTGTTGGCTTAGTTGGCTTTTTATCATCTTCTGGTTTTGGCGTAGGCATAGGATCTGGTGTTGCTGTTGGACCTGGTGTTGCTGTTGGATCTGGTGTTGGTTCCGGCGTTGGCGTCGTGCCTGCTTTTACAGTTACACCGATACTAGTCGTCAAGTCTACTTTGTTTGGATTTCCCACACCTATAGGCAACGTTACTATTCCATCTACAGTGAAGTTTTGTGCTGCCTTTTTCGCTGGATCATAGCTTGAAGCACCTACATCCCAGGTCACACTAGCAATCACTTTGCCCGCATCGGTAACCAATTCTACTGTAGCAGGCAATCCAAGAGCTTCTGCTGTCTTGGTTGTTCCGTTCTTTACTCCTGTAATTGGTGCAGGTGTTGTTATGCTCACAAGCGTCTTGTCCTGAGCCACTTTGTCTGAGACAACAACCTCTTGCAATCTAGTAGTACTAGTTCCATCAACATAGGCAACAACTATAAATGTTCCTGCTTTTGAATATGAAGAAGGGTCAATATTATCAAAAGTAATCGGTAATGTCGTACTTACGTCCTGACCATTCTCCATCATTTGCACCGAAACTGATGTAGGTATTACAGGCGCTTCCCCAATCCTTGTTGATACTGGAGATAATGAGCCGATTGACGTTACGCCGTTAATATAGACGGTGATGGTCGTTTTCTCATACATTCCCTCCAATGAACCATTAACCATGTATGTTCCCGGGGTATTAAGAATTTGATTGTTCAGCTTATTCCACTTCACCGGAATTTGTTGGGGGATGCCGCCGTCAAATGTTACCGCAACCGTTGCCGGAAGTGTTGGCTGTGTGCCGACCTCTACGGAAATCGGTGAAACTTCCTCAATTTTCACCGATTTATACGGCTTGTAAATGTCAACGACATAGTTAGTAATTCCACCGTCTTTTGATTTCTGAACGATTGTAAGCTTGTTCGGACCGTAAATTAAAGGCAGTGGCTGCGGTGTTGCCGTACTCTGCGGCGCTACCATATTCTGTGGCATTCCCGTATCCTCTGGTGTCACCATATCCTCTGGTATTGCCGTATCCTCCGGCATTACTATATCCAGCATCGGTGCCGTATCCTCTGGCATTTCTATATCCAGCATCGGTGCCGTATCCTCCGGCATTTCTGTATCCAGCATCGGTGCCGTATCTTCGAACATGCTCGTAATATCTGCACCATTCAGTAGAATAGAGAATGTTGCGCCATTGTCTGAAGATGGCTTAACCAATGTAACCGGCTCTTCCTTGTTTACTATTGACGCCTGATAGGATGTATACATAGGATTGAAATCCCCGTTGAGCTTTGCGTTACCCAGCTTGAGATTCGCATCGTACACCATATTCGGCGAATTGGTATTTATACTAATATCGTCTAAGCATAAGTTAAACTTTGCATTGCCACCATCCCAAGGAATAAAACCAAAGAAGCCGCTTGTATAGGTTGAATCCTGCCCTGTAACCGTGGTATTTCCATCAAGTGTTGCAGATACGGTACCTTCACCTACTGTGATGGACAAGGTATGCCAACTGCCTTTGTCCGTAACTGCATTGAATAGGTTAGCAGGCAAATCAGCTGTTGTTGATCCAACAATTGGCGTGTTGCTATGGGTTCCATTAGCATTTTGGTCAGCACGGTATAACTCCATTTTGTTACTGCCTTTATTAAAAGCAACATTGTATCCGGCTGGTTGGTATGTCATGTTACCAGGTTTAAAGATCGGCTGAGTATAAACAAAGAAACGTAAAGGATGCTCAGTATCTTTATATTCGCTTGCAAGCGCAAATTTTAACGTAAGCGTGTAATTGCTCCAATCCTTTGTAGGCGCTGCCTCATAATACTGTGAGGACTCATTATTTACGATCATCATATGATTGCTATTGTTTATCGCATCTGCCTTTGGGTTCGCTACAACTTTCAAATTCGGATTAGATCCCCAGAACGTTGTAAAACCATACGTACTGAATGTTGCAGTCTGTCCGTCATTCGTACTTGCAATCTCACCTACTGGCATACTGCCGCTTTCAAAATCCCAGTCGAGGATCGAAGTAGGTGGTGCCGGTGGCGTATATGGCGGTATTGAATCCGGCTGCGATTGAGGAGGCTGCACTGGTGGAGCGTCTACACCGCCGTACACATCGATATCATCGAAATAGGACATACCTGTGTTCTTGCCAGGAGTGCCAATGCTGTCGTAATTCCCCATTCCAATATAATTAAAAGATTTTCTATCAAGGGTTGCTACAGGCTCATCATCAATATAAAGATGAACTTGACCAGGTGTCGAGTAATCAAACTTATACTGATGCCAACCAAAGCTACGTGGTATGTTNNTAACTTTTCAGTAGTACCATCAATATAACTGAAATAGTCCTTGCTCTTATGACCGTTAATTCCTAACCCAACATGGTTGGCAGAAGTATTGTCATCCACCCTCATATAGGATTGAACCATCACATCTGAGTTGTTCAAGCCTTCGTTGTAGTCATGATTAGCATAATCACGGCGTTTATCAAAGAACCAGCCGGTTACGGTTTTGTTTAAGTCGTTGCTGAATGTTCTGCTTAATACAACACCGTCCGAATTTCCCGCACCGCCACCGTTGATGAATAGAGAGTAATTACCATCAAACGGACCTTCAGCTCTAAAAGCGCTGGAAACGACCGGAGTTCCTTTTTCATTAGACCATTTGGATATGTCAATCTTTCCGCCCTCAAAGTCATCCGAGAAATAGCTGTCCAATTGAATTCCCGGCGGTGTCGGATTATACAATTCTGAAGTAAACGGAAAATCTTGACGATTGATACCGATACGGGCATAATCCATCTTCGAATTATCGAACTTGTAATACGGGAGTGGATTATACGCAGATGATGGATAATCGCTGTTTACGTTATCGACATAAAATACATCACCATTTTGAGTCGGTTCAATACGTAAATTAGCACTTTGATTGTTAACTCCTTCAATATTAGAAAGATAAGTACCTGTAGCGCCCATAGCCAAGTCCATACCATGAACCGTATTCATATCGCGAACGTCAGGTGCACTACCAATCTCCGAAGTTACAATCTGATTAAAGATGTTCCCCGCCTTTAAACCACCATATGCTTGTCCTGTATCTGGATTAATAGCCTTTGACGGGTCCTTTGTGCCGTATTTTCTCTGTACATCATTGCCTTTGAATAGAGCTCCTATGAATATAGCGCTATCCTCAGCGGTATCTTGTTCCGCATCATGAACATAAATATATTCAAATCGGTTGCCGTAGTTATATACGTCCCTCACCGGGTCAAAATTTGGACTAGCACTAGGCATCGTCTGTGCCTGACCAACAAACGAAATTGCACGCCTAGGAGCATAGTAAATTTCGAGGTTCTTAAAATTGCTAAAACCTGTATTCATCACTTGCAATCCAGCACCAAAAGCATCGATTTGTCCAACATGGTGAATGGACAGATTGTAGAAGGTGTGGTTGTTGTTGTATTTACCAACACCCGGATAACCGCCATCCGTGTTAATGCCGCCCATTCCAGTGTTATCTATAGCAAGATTCTGGAATGTATTGTATGTGTTATCACGCCAAACGATGATTCCAAACAATCCCATATTGGTAATACGAGTGTTTTGAATCGTGATATGGTTGGTATTGATCAATGTAAATCCGCCATACATATATGCGGGACGAACAGAATAATCAGAATAATATGGCTGTGTGCTGCCTTGTGCCTCTGGTGGTGCGAATGGAATTGCCGTACCGCCAGCATACCAAGTTTCACCGTAGCTCCAACCATCTACGATATAATTATCTGATTCTGTCACTTCGAGCGTAAATCCATCAAAAGTGATGTTGCTAACTTGTTTTGTAGCATCCGGAGTTTTGCCCCAATCCGAAATTGCGGGTTTATCCGTTCCCTGCAAACGAATAATTTCTTTCGTCGTCGGAACGACAACATTCAAGTTGTTCATATCCTCGACGCCTGCAACATGGTCAGCGTCTGTCGGATAGTAATAAAGCCAACCTGTGACTTTATCATAGTAGTACTCGCCGGGTGAATCCAGAAATGAAATGTTTCCTTGTAAGAAATAACGCCCATTTTCATTAATGTTGTATTTAGTAATATACATTTCGGGATGCTTAGGATCGTACGGCGAATACAATTTACTATTTGTTGTATCGATCCGATTAATAGGAAGAATGTTAGACTCAAAAGCACTTCCTCCGCAGTCAAAAATGAAAAGTTGAGCAATTTCAGACCTGCCACTTGCCTGAGCATCTTGCAAAGCCTTTTTATGCTCCGGAGTCAGGTCGCCTGCTTTGTAACCCATATCTTTGTTTGAACCGTTAGTTGAAAATAAATATGGGCCGTTCCACGCTTGGAACTTAGGATCCTCCACCTTGTTGGGAAAACGAGCCATGGTGGCTTTTTCGAAGCCAATATCTTTTTGGGAACCAATATAAAGTTGGTTAAAGTTGTATTTTGAGGGATCGAGTTGAACTTTATACACTTTGCCCTCCGCAGAAGATGGCAACTCACTTAAATAATCCGTACCACCCACATCGGAAGCAGTCGTCTGTACCCAACCGCCTGTAACAGGGTCTCCCCCAATTAAATGCACGCTTCCAGGAGCTCCGAGGCTTCTATACAAGACCTGGTGCCCATTAAAACCTGAATCCCGCTCGTCGAATTTCAACGAGTCATGGATGTAATAATTGCCCGGCGCAACATAAACATAAATATCGCCAGTCATAGCTTTATTGATGTCACGAACAGCTTGTTGAGCTTTTACAATGGTCAAATACGGGTGTTCATAAGACCCATCATTATCATCGTTGCCTGTTGTAGATACAAAAAACGTTTTGTAAATGTTCCCCTCCAAGCCGTTCGCGCTTACATTTTGAATAGCGCCAACGAAGGAGCCTATAATCAATGAAAAACACAGAATTAAGTGTAATATTTTTCTAGGAACAAACTTGCTCATTCCAAAATCCCCTCACATTCAAAGTATTTTTCGAAAAAATTGTAGGCTTTGCTAGAACGCTATAATTAACTTAACTTACAGCGTACTAACCTTTCACGGCTCCAGCTGTCATACCTTCAATAATATATTTCTGCCCAATTAAATAAACGATCAGGACAGGGATGATGGTTAAGACAATATACGCAGATATAAGTCCCCAGTCTTTAGACCAAGGTGACGAGAATTCACCATATACGCCATACATGGATAGAATAGCTCCCCATTTCTTACTATCCGTTAAGATATATAACTGAGTTTCGAAGCCGTTCCACGCACCCAAGAAATTCAACATGAAACCTGTAACTGTAACTGGCTTTAATAGTGGAAAAATAATTTTAAAGAATAGAGTTTCTGCCTTTGCTCCATCCATAACAGCAGCCTCATCTAATTCCCTAGGTATACCCTTAATAAATCCAGTAAATAACAGCATTGCAAAGGATATCCCTTGCGTAGCAAGAAGCAATATCGCACCTGTTATACTATTCATTAAATGCAGCTTACTCATGATCATCGTAGTCGTAACCATATTGCCAGTTGCGACCACTCCGAAGAAGAAATAGCCATATAATAGCTTATTCGTTAAATTTGTCGATCTTACTATGATAAAAGAAGCAAGAGCAGCAAAGACAACACCTAATACCGCTGATACAGAAGACATAACCAAACTGTTATAATATCCTCTTAATACATGTCCCTTTACAAACGCATTAACATAATTATCCCACTTGATTTCTGAAGGAAACGACATGGAGAAAAAGGCAGCTTCTGCAGAAGGTTTAAGTGAATTCAATAAGATGAGAATAAAAGGCACCAATACAACGAGCGAAAAGACCCAACATACGATTTGCAATATGCTAGAAAACACTTTTTTTCTACTCATTACAGGGTCACCTCCTTCTTACTAGTAGCTCTATTAACTAACACAGATATAACAGTGGTCATAATAAGAAGAATTAAATTCATCGCATTAGATAAACCATAGTTTCCTGCAGAGTATTCGCGGTACACCATTGTAGCAATAACCTCTGTCGCGTTGCCTGGTCCTCCGTTGGTTAGAGCATATACAATATCAAAAGCTCTAAATCCATGTACGATGTTTAGAACGGTATTGATCGTAACTGCCGGCATAATAAACGGAATGGTTATCTTTATAAATAGCTGCCAGCTATTCGCTCCGTCAATTCGAGCAGCCTCATAATAGCTCTGATCGATGCCTTGTAATCCTGCTAAGAAGATAACCATATTAAGTCCAAAATATCGCCAAACCTCTACGGCTATAACAGAAGGCATTGCGGTTGCTGTATTCGTCAACCATTTTTGCTGTAAGAAGTCTAGTCCGATTAAATCAAGAAAATTATTCAGAAGACCTGTTGGATGTAAGATTGTCGTAAAAATGATACCGATTACAATTGTCGATATAGCTTGTGGCATAAAGAAAATAGAACGCAGTGTATTTCGCGCAAATATTTTTCTATTAAGCATAATAGCTAATGATAAACCGATGACTGCTTCCAACACAGATGTAAAGAAAGCAAATACAACCGTATTTGTAATGGGTCTCACGTACTTAAACGACTGATCTATGAAGAGAACTTTAAAGTTATCCAGTCCATTAAAATGAATAGCATCACTATATATATTCCAATTTGTAAAGGCATAATATATTCCCATTACAGTAGGAATCATGAAGAGAATTGTATATAGGATGAATGCTGGAAACACCATTCGTCTAGGATACAAAGTCTTATGAATAAAAGTATTGGTTTTCATTCCATCCATCACCTTTTCTATGTGTATCTTATCCTATTGTCAAAATCCCTTTTGTTAAAATAAATCTAAATTTATTCGCAAAAGGGATTCTGCATTAATCAGAAACTTCTATTTCGTTGCATCAAACATTTTAGCTCTAGCAGCATCAAGGGATTGAAGCACCTGTTCTGGTGTCATCATATTAAAAAACATACTCTGTACATTTTTCCCAAGACTTCCATCTGCTCCGTTATATAAAATAGACTGAGGCAAGGTTAACAATGTTTTATCATTTACAGTTTTTAAGACATGCTTGTAATTTGCTGGAGGATTGGCTGTTGCACCTTCTAAAGTCGGTTCCAGAAGATCGGGTCTACCATCATAATATTCCTGCAAATTCTCTGGCTCTGCTAAAAACTCAAAATATTGTTTGGCGGCATCAATATTTTTACTGTCCTTGTTAATTAGATGCGTCATTCCTGTTCCGTTCATTGCTAAAGTTTTCAAATCATCTCCGTATGGGGCAGGGAAGGCTAGAAATTTGTCAGCCGATGGACCACCAGCTGCTTCAATATCATTTACATAAGTAGACCACCCTTGCCACATCGCATATTTACCACTTGCCAAACCTGCAATACCTTGATCATAAGTATCTGATAAGAAGTTTTCTCCAAAATATCCATTATCAGCGCTATCTTTTAGATTTCTTAAATACTTCAAAGCTTCTTCTGATTCTGCATATTTCATAGTGTTATTATTTAATTTCTCATAAGATCCAGTTGCCTTAGATTCAATATTTACTGCAGCATCGAATGCTTGCGCATTATACCATTCCTCTTTACCTGGGAAATAGACTGGTGTAATGCCATTCTCAAGCAATTTTTCACTAACCTGTTTAAATTCTTCATAGCTTGTAGGTTCTTTCAGATCATATTTTTCAAAAATTTCAGTGTTGTAGAGCATCGCACTAAAATCTCTTCCCCATGTAGTAAAACCTACAACTTTATTATCATAACTAGCCTGAACCTTCGCATAGTCAGGATACTTACTAACCCATGACTCATTGGACAAATCTACAGCATATTTATTTGGTTGAACTTTTAGTAAAGATAATCCTGATTCTGCCATAAATATATCGGGACCTTCTCCAGTTGCAAGTCTGGTCATTAATACATTCTCATATTGATCACCAGGATTTTCTTGAAAATCAATCTTAATACCCGTCTGTTCTTTAAATTTCTCTGCCAACTTTTTATCGACATCTCTAATCCAGCCTGCTGAAGCCATTACAGAAAGTGTAACATCAGTTTTTTTGGCACCGCTTACATTTGATGTCGAAGTTCCCGTATTAGAACTTTCACCACAGCCTGTTAATAAACTTAAACCAAGACTTGTAAGCATAACCCCTGTTAATGCTTTTGAAAAAGTTGTTCGTAGATTTTTCTTCACTTCGAAAGTCCCCCTTTTATGAATGCTTTTCATCGACTATGAGTTATAAGTCGTTACATAAACAATAAACAAATTATTTATTCTCTAGAATAGATAAAAGAAACCTACATGGTGGACTTTTAGAACTTGACACATTTATATGGCACATGCAAGAATACAGCTGTAACATGTTATAGCATATTAACTGGATCATATATTTCAAATAAACTGATAGCGCTTGCATTTTTTTTACTCTCAAAACAAACGTCCTTGTCCGATGAAACTATGGAGAATATAACTTATGTCAAAACTAAACAAAATTCAATTTAAACTTTTTAAAAATTACACAACGATTATGATTGTAACCATTTCTCTTTTCATGGTCATATTTTATAAATATACATCGACTATATTAGAAGAGAGAGCCACAGAATCGCTTTCCCAGTTATCTAATACAGCTATTCAGGAATTAGATATGGTGTTAGCTGAGATGAACACTATGCAAAAAAGAGTGCTCTTTGCCGAACAAGCCAAAAGTCTTATCTTTACTGACAGTAAGCTATTTGAGACGCATGATTATAAGCTACAAAGAGAATTTAATTACCTTGCTACCTTAATTTATGAACCTCAGCACTATAAAAATTATCAACTAAATATTCTAAATCTGAATGGAAATTATGCTGGATTTGGTCATAATTACTTCGTAAACAAAATAGATACAAGTAAATTAGATAATCAATCACTAATTACTGACATCCTTAAGCTGGACGGTAAAAAGTTAATTACTCCTCCACATGTTACCGCTTGGGCTAGCAAAGATACACAAGTAGTCTCTCTTTATCGCTCTTTTTCTGAGAATGTTTCTGATCCTAAACCTACTGCAATAATTGAAACTCAAGTCAACTATCAAGAAATAATTGATATTGTTAATACAAACTTGAATAAATTATTATCTAAAAATACTAAACAAATCATTATCTATGATTCAAATCAGCAATTAATCTATCCTTTAAATAATGCTGAGTTGTCTTTAGATCATTACCTTGCTTCAATTACTCCATCAACTAATTCCTCATTTATTCTAAAAAATGAAAATACGATCGATAATGAAAAACTAATTATTGCTGGAACTCAGTCAGATTTTTCGGGTTGGACGGTACTCGCAACAGAACCTGAGGATGAGCTTCTAGCTCCAATTAATGCATTACGTAACACTTTATCTTTGATTGGTATTATTGCTGTATGTCTTACAATGGTAATAAATTATTTGTTATCTCGAAAACTGTCAAATCCAATCAGACAAATACATACCAATATGAAGAAACTAAAATTAGATGAGTTACCCATCCATCTTCCTCAGAATATGAATAGCGGTATTGTTGAAATTGAAGGTTTACACCATGTATTTGTTAAAATGTGCGACCAATTGCAAGATTCGTTAGATGCTGTTGTTGCCGCAAGATCACTTGAAATACAATCTCGTCTTACTGCCATGCAATCACAGATGAATCCTCATTTTATATATAATACGTTAGCTATCATCAAAATTATGGGAAAAGAATCTGCCAATAAAGGGATCGTAGACATATGCACCAATCTTTCAACTATGCTACGCTATGTGTCGAGTTCTAGTAGTAGCCCTGTACTTATCAAAGATGAGCTCGATTACACTTACAACTATTTAAACCTTATGAAGATCAGGTTTCAGGATAATTTGATCTACCAATTAAATATTCCTGAAGAATTATATAACATTGAAATTCCAAGATTAATTATTCAACCACTAGTAGAAAATAGTATAAAATTTGCTACCGAAATTTCTCCTCCATGGATAATAGATATACAAGGCACAATTGATCAAAATAACTGGTTTATTACAGTTTCCGATAATGGCATTGGCATTACAAAGCAAAAATTAGTAGAGCTTCAAAAGAAGTTTTCGGAATTCAATATTTACCGTGATATTTCAAATAGTCAGATTAACGGTATGGGGTTAATTAACATATTTGCAAGGTTAAAAATATTATATGGGGATGATGTCATTTTTAAAATTGAACCATTACCTGATCGAGGAGTTTCTATTACAATAGGAGGTAAACTATGACAAACACAAGAATTTACACTGTATTGGTCGTTGAGGATGAACCAATTATTCTACAAGATACTGTAAATGAAATAACAAATTCAGAAATGAACTTTCAAGTTATAGGAACTGCCTCGAATGGTTTAGAAGCACTTCATATGTATAAAGAATTAAAACCAGATGTTGTATTTACGGATATACAGATGCCTGTTATGAATGGATTGCAATTAACTAAGGAATTAAAAGAGTTAGATCCAAATTTACACATTGTTATATTAAGTGGCTATAGTGATTTTGAATATGCGCAACAAGCGATTAAATTAGGTGTAAAAGAATATCTTCTAAAACCTCTCGATGCAGAGGAACTTACCGTTTTATTAGAAAAATTATATTCGTCTCTTAACCAAATATATAAATCTAACGAATCTAATATGTTATTATCCACATTGAATGGAATGGAAGATATTCATTCATTGCCTTTTTGTTATAAACAAAATTATTTTGTCTTATTTCTTGTCGGTTTAGGTAATTTATTTCATAATTCTCTATCTAGTAGCATGGTTTCTAGCATTTCTTCTTTATGGGAAAAAATAAACTGGGATCAATNNATATTTGTTCATGTTTTTGGAAGTGATCAACAAGTTTGGCTTATCAATGAACTATGTCCTAATCAAAAGTATATTGTTTTCACTATAGACAAGAATAGTTCAAACGAAGAAATACATCATTTAGCGAATAAATTTCTACACAAGTTGCAGTCCTGTATCGACATCACAGCCATTAGCATATGCCATAATAACCAACCTATTTCCTATGATAAAATTCCTGATACCTCTCAAAAAATACGTTGGAAATTAGAAAATAACTTTGTTATAGGAAAAAAAGTCGTATATTCGTGTGGAAATATACAAGATAAACCAATATCACCCTATTTAGAACCAAACATCCAAAATAAACTTAAAATAAGTATGAGTTCCAATAACTTAAATATCTTAAAAAAAGACCTCTTTTCAATACTAGAGGAATATGACAATAGAATGTTGCCCCAAAAAACAGTCGAACAAAATTTGATGCAAATCATAAATCTCCTAACTCACCACTATCAACTTGACGCTATTGTCAATTCTGTTCATGTTGAGTATGTTTTGCATACTTTATTATTTACTGCAAACAGTTTAACATCAATAAAAGAGGAAATATGGAATATTATTCATGAATTAATACAATCTCGAACTTTAGAATATTTCAGTAATGAGGAATTAGCTAATCAATTGATCGAATATCTTAAGGTACATTTCTCAGAGGATATTAAAGTTGAAGATTTGTCAAAGCACTTTAATTTTAATGGCACTTATCTTACTAGAGTATTCAAAAAATATACGGGTGACTCTCCGATGAAATACCTTATAGATTTAAGAATCAATGACGCCATTCGATTAATTCGAGAAAGGGAAGATTTAGATATCAGGCTAATTTCTGAAATGGTTGGCTATACAGATCCTCGCTATTTTAGTCGTATTTTTAAAGCACGGGTCGGTACCTCACCTTCTGAATATAGGAATACTGTTTATAATTTTTCAGAGAGCAAATAATAAATTCACGTTCTGAGGAAGTGTTAATTACTGTCCTAGCACTATATTTAGTGACTAGGGCAGTTTTTATTCTGTGCTTTTCTAGTAACCCTACCTTATATTTTTCATACTTGACTCAGCCTAATTAATGCGCTGTCATAATCTCCCGTTAAGCGAAGCAGAATGCCTCGCGACATCCAACCTTGACCGCTGCGTACTTCTTCTGTTTCCACGTTTCGATACATAACCGTCGATTTCAATCCACGCAGCAACACTGGAAAAGCTGGAGCACCAAAATGCTGTGCAGGCCTGAATACGAAAACAACAGATTCACTGCCATCTTGACTAACGTATTGCAGAGAAGTAAAGTTCGTTTGCTCAGGAGGTGAAAGTCGATAGCACAATCCTTCCTGCACAATGGAACGTATCTCCTTATATTGAGCTATTCGGCTTCCCCTCTCCTTTCGGTTCGGTCCTTCCGCAAGTTGTGCAACAGCTCTCGTACTATGCTACTTGGTACGGTTATTNNAGGTTTCCACAGCTTCTTAAATATATATGTTCTTTTCCCTCGACATCTAGTGTCCGTTGAGAGAGCGTAC
This sequence comes from Paenibacillus sp. UBA6285, assembly GCA_002438345.1. Lineage (GTDB taxonomy): Bacteria > Bacillota > Bacilli > Paenibacillales > Paenibacillaceae > Paenibacillus_AQ. The sequence goes on along the minus strand of DJUJ01000093.1, from coordinate 22,282 downwards.
TGGGTTCATCTCATGGAAGAACCAGCGAGCAAGGACCGGACGTCTAATTATTACAGCTGTAATTTCAAAGATGAGACAGGAAACGTCATCAGGATGGTGGCAGCATGTTGCTATCAAAAAAAAGAAGAACGACGATATGCAAGCGTACGCCCCGCATACACAAGTGCTGCCGCCCTTAAGGCACTGGCATTGCACTATCTAGACTATAATGACAATTAAGCTTACACTCTGTCGCAAGAGATATACAGTATTGGGTGTTTCTTTCATGCTCACAGGAAATTGCAGTGTAGACAGAGTAGTACTGTAACTCGCTATTGGAAAAAATTAGGATTAGTTGCACACCCAATTCAACGCTTTGATTCTAATAGATGTTGTGCCTGAGGGAACGGCATATAAAGTACCATCTTATTTCCAAGTACAAGATGCGAGACAACAAAAAAGGCCGCGCACAGTGCAGTGCGGCCTTTTTCATTGATCGTTAAGCAACTTATGCTTCATAGCAAACTCAACCAGCTCGCTCTTCTTGGTGACATTTAGCTTATTCATAAGTCTAGTCTTATGTGTATCCACTGTCTTAATACTCAGATTCAAATGCTGGGCTATTTCTACAAGTGAATATCCTCGGCCTATGAAGCCTAATACTTCTCGTTCACGAGGGCTTAATACTTCATATGAAACTTGTGACTCTGCTTGCTGTACGTTCTTCTTGAGCATAGAAGCTAATAGCGCTTGTGTTTCTTTCGGCCTAAGAAATAGATTACCCTCCATAACTTGATCAATGGCAGTATATAAGTCCTCATCGACAGCTACTTTCGGAATATAGCCGGATGCGCCTGATTGCATAACGGAATTTACATAATCCTCATCCTCGTGCATCGTTAATACAATTACCGTGGCTTCTTTATACTTAGCTCTAATTTGCTGCAGTACTTGGATTCCATCCAATCGCGGCAAGCTAATATCCAGGATCAGTACATGTGGTTTAAGCTCATCATACAGCCGAAGGGCTTCAAATCCATCAGCGGCCTCTCCCACTACTTTGTAATTTGAACGTTTTTGAAGGAGCAGCTTGAGACCGGCTCTTAGTAAAGAGTGGTCATCAACGAGCATAATTTCAACCGTTTGTTCCACAGTTGCACCACCTTCCTTCTCTAGTATTGACCTTACATCGAAAAAATGGACAGTAAGGAAACCTCAGTTACATCGATTAGCAGTATTCATGAATAAATTTAAATTTTTCTACTTCAGATTTTTCGCAAAGTAGGCAGCCGCTTTATTATAGAGGTTTTCTACGTGTCTATCTATTTGAGGCAGGGTCATATTGTGGTAAGGAAACGCTTAGCNNAGCTCTGTCCCGCCTTCACTTATCGATTCCAGATGAAATGATCCCCCTAGCAATACTGCCCGCTCCCTCATCCCATAAATACCGATTCGATCTTGTTGACGCGCCTTTTCAAAGTCCTGCAATTGGATGCCATGCCCATTATCTCGAACCATTAATTGAATATGCTGATTCTGCAGCGTAAGCGTAATCTGAATCTTGGACGCTGAGGTGTGCTTTACAACATTGGTCATGCTCTCTTGGACGATGCGATACAAGGCTACTGCCTTATGACTATCCATTGTACATTCATTACTAGGCAGCGTAAGGACAACCTCAAGACCATACTTATCTTCGAAGTTATATACGTACTTCCGAATTGCAGGTATTAAGCCCATATCATCTAGGATTGGCGGTCTTAACTCAACTGCTAAATCTCTAATTTCCCGTAAAATACTCGCTGTTACCTCTCGGCATGATGTAAGCAGTGTATGCTGTTCATCGTCTTTCGCTTCATTAGCCATAACGCGCATAGTAACCATCAATGAAGTAAGCGCTTGACTTGTTTCATCATGCAGCTCACGTGAGATTCGTCTGCGTTCATCCTCTTGGGCAGATAGCAACTTGGAGATGAGCATATCACGGATTCCATCCTTCTCTTGCAGTTCATTAAGCAGCTTCTCAACCTCTGTGTTAGAGCTAATTAAACTATCCGTCATTTCATTAAACGCTCGTGCTAGCTTTCCGACCTCATCGTTGCTCGTCTCATTCACTCTTAAAGACAAATTTCCTTCTGATATCCCGGTAGCTACCTTTACCAGATTGTTAATGGATCTAGTGATCAAGCGCGTTACATAATAGACAATACCAGCAGCAGCAATACATACAAGTATAGTTGCAATGATTAACTCGCCAATCTCACCTAATATCATCGCCTGAGCCCGGCTTTCTGCCATGCCCACACGTACGTAACCTACATCCCCGTCTTCAATGGGACTAAGGATATCTTGTATATTACCCTCATTGGAGGTTAATGCAGCTACTTGATCCTTGTTGGTACCATTCGGGAGATGCGTATTAATGATTCCACTAGGCAAATCCCCTGAGAATGAATGCCCTACAAGTGTTTGATTGCTATTAAACACCA
>DJUJ01000093.1:0-19803 GCA_002438345.1 Paenibacillus sp. UBA6285 | reverse complement strand
TATCCTCATTCACTTGTTGTGCTTGTTCTATCAGTATATAGGTTGCATAGTAATCATCGGTCAGAATGTAGTCGGAAGACGAGGTCGCAATATGATTCGCAATGCTCAAACCTCGCTTTTTCAACTCTTCCTCCGTCATTTTCGTTAATGAATCCCAGATTATAAATCCTAATACTAAAGCTAGAAAGAGCAAGGCGACGAGGACAGCCCCGAATATCTTCTTGTTAATGTTTAATCGACTCATCCCGGCCATTAGTAACTTCCTCTATTCGAATTCGTCTTGTCAACCCTGTCGAATAATTTGAAATCTACGGGAACATAGCGGTCAATAGACAAACCTTTTAGTGCCTTTTGCATATCTTGTTGTTCGTGCATCGATAAGAAGATCTCTTTCACTCGCTCCTTATCCGCATCTGGCATATCGCTGTTCACGACTACGGGGCCGGTTCCGAGTCTTGGGGACTCCGCGATGACCTGAAGTGTTTTTGCTAATTCTGGATCAGACTGCTCCATGTTTTTAATAACTAAGCTATTAACGGATGCAGCATCCACGACCTTGTCCAATAACGCTTGAAGAGAACTATCATGATTGTAGGTATACACATATCTGCCAAAGAACGTTTCTGGCGTTTCGTTAAACTCAGCAAGTAGATGGTCTATAAATATAAACCCCGAATAGCTAATAGGATCGGTAAAAGCGATACTCCGCCCTTTTAGTTCACTAATATCCTTAATGTTGCTCTTACGATTGACAACGAGATACCCCTGGTAATAAGGAAGTCCCTTTCGCTCTTGCATTGCAATCGCTTCTAAACCCGCTACATTGCGGTATGTAATATATGCCCCAGCAGAGAGCAGTGCGATATCTGCCCCTCCGTTAATCATCAACATACTGATCTCACTGTAGCTTTTACGCTGAATCATGATAACAGGCCGGTTCAGTTGTTCGCCTATANNTCTATATAATTCGTAAGCGTTTTATAATGCTTAATTGTATCAGCGGGGTTAAGCACACTTGAGAAGGCTACCCGAATAGGTGCTTGCTGCGCATCCGGCAATTCAATCGGTGACATTGGTTCCGTCTTGGTGAAGATAATATCGTACCCTATATGACTACTCTGACATCCAGATACAAGCAGTACGACCAAGAAGATGAGTACTAGCTTGTACATCTTTTTCATAAGAGTTTGAACCCCCATTCTCGATTCTCCGTTTCAATTACCCGAGTATATCATAAGAACTATGCTATTTCCCTATTAAACAGCACATCAAAGATGTAGGATTTTATCCTACATCAACTACTAAAAACTCCTAATAAAAAATCAGAATTACGCTGATAGTGAGCAAAACTATTATACGTGATAATAGACGAGGTGAGCAGATTCATTATGAAAGCGTTTAAAACTNNGCGCCATATTCGAAACCGTTTCCTCATTGTCTGAATCACACATTACAAGATCGAGGTGAAGAGTATGTTAGCATTTTTAAGACCCAAGGTCGCAAAGACTCAGGTGCCGCAAGAAGACATAATGAAAGTGTACAAGCAGTTCAGTATGCAGTCACTGTTGGGCGTATTCTTTGGTTACATGGCTTACTATATCGTGCGTAGTAACTTTAGCTTATCTACGCCATACCTGAGAGAAGAGCTAGGACTTAGTGTGGGCCAAGTTGGTTTGTTAACAACCTGTATGCTCGTTGCATACGGAATAAGCAAAGGATTTATGAGTAGTATTTCCGATAAGGCGAGTCCGAAGCGATTTATGGCTTTTGGCTTGATCCTTTGTAGCTTAGTCAATGTGATGATGGGCTTTAGTTCTTCTTTCTGGATATTCGCTGGTCTCGTCATCATTCTCGGATTGTGTCAAGGTATGGGTGTAGGACCAGCCTTCATCACCATTGCTAACTGGTTTCCAAAGAAGCGCAAAGGTACGATAACTGCGATATGGAATACCTCACATAACCTTGGCGGCGGCATTATTGCACCGATCGTTGGTGCGTCCATCGCTGTCGTTGGACGCGACAATTGGCAGGTGGCTACCTATCAGATACCTGCGGCAATCGCACTCGTGTTTGCTATCGTGATCTTAGTATTAACGAAAGGCTCTCCTAAAAACGAAGGGCTGCCTCCCGTTACTGAAATCTTCAAAGATGCTAATGATCCTACATATAAACTTAGTGCTAATGAAAAAGCGCCAGAAGAATTAAACTCTCTTCAAATATTCGTGAAGTACGTGCTCAAGAACAAGAATGCCTGGTATGTATCCCTACTAGACACATTCGTATATATGGTTAGATTCGGAGTTATCAGCTTCATGCCGATCTACCTGTTAGAAGTGAAAGGCTTCTCCGAAGATCAAATGCACACTGCTTACTTATTCTTCGAATGGGCGGCCATTCCGTCCACACTATTGGTAGGTTACTTATCTGACAAAGTGTTCAAAGGTTTACGTATGCCGCCGGCAGTAATCGCGCTGGTTACTATCTTCGGTTGTCTCTTTGGCTACTGGATAAGCGATTCCTTGCTATGGACAACATTATTCGCTGCAACGATTGGCTGCTTTATCTACGTTCCGCAATTCCTTGCTTCTGTACAAACGATGGAAGTTGTTCCACCATTCGCAGTTGGTTCGGCGGTTGGTTTGAGAGGCTTCATGAGTTACGTATTGGGGGCTACAACAGGAACAACCGTATTCGGTTACATGGTTGACAGTTTCGGTTGGCACGCTGGATTCTATTTGCTCTTTGGAGCGACAGTATTCGCTATCGTATTCTGCTTCTTAACACACTTTGGTGTTAAAGATATGGAGCGTAAGAAGTTAGCACGAATACAAGAAGCATCATAACGTAAGTGCACGAATGTAAGAAAGCAACTCCCTCTGCCTAGTCAACTATTTCCCGCAAGATGGACACTTTGTAAGAAGTGACTGTCTTGCGGGTCTTTTTATTAGGCATGTTACCTTAGTTGGTAAGTCTTCAAATAATAAAAGTCTTGCCTGCGCTCAACCCTACTTGCTATATTTCATTACTTTTGAGAGTTCTGTGAAAATAACTCCTAATGCATAGGCTCCTGTATCTGGATAACCAATACTTCGCTCACCCACCGTACCGGCTCTTCCCATGCGAGCTACAATTGCCTTGGTTTGTTCTGCGCCATGTACAGCAGCCTCTGCCGCCTGGATAGATGCCGTCTTGATATCCTCGCCATGTCGCGCACTCTGTNNCCTACAACCGCCTCTCTACCAAACGATCTTTCTCCGGTATCTTGAATCCCTTTGACAACAGCTGTCATCATACCAGCGATCTCATCAATGGATAGCGCTTGCTTATTCCCAACGTATTTACTAGCTGCACGGAACGCAGATCCCCAAATTGGACCCGATGCTCCGCCGCAATGCTCCATAATAATTAAAGAGCAAGCATCCAGAAAACTTCCAATATCCGTTGTACTATGCGATAAAATGTCCTTCCACTCCGCCTTTAATTGCTTGAATCCCTTGGCAACGCTCATTCCAAAGTCACCGTCTCCTGCATGGGCATCCAACTCGCAGAATGGCACCTCATTCTCAATGATAATTCTACTCATTTGATCGATCAGATATACGATATTTTGAAAGGATAGCTGGTTATGTTCAATGATTGCACCCGTTGGATCTGTCTCATTCTTGTAGGATACGAGCTTATCCACCTCTTGAGTGTGCACGACTTCCGTAAAGTTCACTGGTTCAAAAGGTTCTTGTATGAATAGAGCCGGCGTATTGCATGGTTCCGACAACAACTTCTTAAGCTTAGGGTCCAGCCTCATGATGGTAACCGATGCTCCAGCCATATCGATACTAGTCATGTAATTTCCTACAAACCCTACGTATACTTTTTTATTCTTCGCCACTAATTCACGAGTAACCGAATTATTCAGCAAGTACAACTCTTGTAGTGCGTGCCGCCAAACCCATTGATCAACACAGCCACTTCTTGCTCTATGCCCTTCTGCCTCGCGACATCCGTTCATTAATTTTCGCCTTCTCAAACTCTGCTATAGCTCCCCTCATCTGATAAAAGAGCATACCTTCGGGCGGGCGTGCGTACTCGCCATTCACAAAAACAAGCTTCGCTTTCTTCTCAAGCTCTTCCGAGATGATAAGCTGGTTCATCAGCTTACGAGATAGTCGGTCTGGATCTAAACAGATCACTCTATCGATAAGACCATCCCGCACATCATTTCTTAGCTTTGTCAGTGCCGGCCGATCCAGAAATTCTCCTGATACACCCTCGTCAATATATTCAAATACTTCACTGGCATTTCTTACTTTAGCGCGACAGGCCCGAATCTGTTCACTTAGACTGTATCCGCTCTTTGCTTGTTCTTCTGTTGATACCCTTGTGTATATCCCGTCCGCCATCGTTACTCAGCTTCTCCTTCCTGTACATCTCTTCCAGAAATTTATAGGCATTCGAACGGGCTTCCTTGGAATATTCACCTTCATGAATTCGTATCTCCATGCAACAAGCCTCCTTTACATTACCACTATACGAAGACTTGGGATTGTCCTAGTCCTCATTTCAGTAACATATTGGAGGCTTGTTATGATATTTACTAGCTATGCACTCTTTTGACATTAGGTTCTCGTTTTCAATACAACGGGCAGCAAAAGTGGCCAGTTTTGTGCCTTTGTTCGGACGGTAGCTCTCAATGGCTTTGATCAAGCCGATTGTTCCGATGGAGATTAAATCCTCTATGTCTTCTCCGTATTATCGAATTTTTTGAGGATATGAACGAACTCCTATGTCAGAAATATCATTCATATCAAGCGATGTGGCACTTTCGCCATTGAGTAGGGGATTTTTGGTAAGCTGGAATAGATGTTAAGTGGCAACGGACCATTTTTGCAGGTGTAGCCTTCAACTCGTTGACCGACTCAAACTAGACGGAATTCGGTTAATCTGGTCGAAGTTCGGAAATGTTAAAATTTACACAAGACACAACAATGCGTATCCTCACTCATAAATCGACCTACACTCGGATCATACCATCTTGCTCGAAGATATTGTAACCCTACCGTACTATCCTAGTACTCTCCAGAATATCGAAGGATGTTTCTGGAACCGTTTCTTCTTCTTTCTTTGGGGCTTCAGCGAACTTTGTCCGCCGTTCAGGGTCAGCTTCCGCTACGGCGACAAATTGGAGTTCGTGCGGATTTTCCCTTTAATATTAAGGCTATCATATTTGGAGCAAACACCACATTTCAATGGTATTTTTGGATCCCAATTTGCATAACGCTACTGTAATATACCCTGTTTTCTCAAAAGAACTCTAAAGCTGTCCACCCAATTGCGTTTAGAGGTAAGTTTTTTCATATTTCGAACCCTTGCTGTTCGCGTAAGTATTGATATCGTTAACCAAGGTTTGAATTTTTCGTGCTTCCTCTTTGCTAAAGAATATGTTGAACTTCAATTTCGAATTAAAAAAGGATGTAGTCCTCTATCGACGGTTAATCTAACTTGATCACGAATCTGAACTTTACATCATCTTCAAACCACATTGGAAAATTTGTCCCCCAAACATTATTATGTAGTAGGAAATGCATGCCTCCATCTAAAGAAACAAAAGTATTATCAAATTGCAAAAGTCTCTTCCTGCCTGGGGCTACCAATGGAACGTCTATCGTTTGAATCGAAGCACTACCATCACTTCCCTCATAATAAACACCTGAATTTACCGCATGTAAGTTCCGGTTTCCATTCTTTACGACCTCTAAAGGCGATATCATAGTGCCCATTTTATCCATCTTCCATAGATTCGGGTTATCCGTCTTTAAAACAAATGAGAACCAGCTTGCTTCTGGCATACGGTATGCTTGCTTATCAAACCATTTCAGTTCAGCATCTATGCTTCGCTGATATTTATTAAAACGATATGCGATACAAATTTCATTTGGCGCACCATGTAATTGAACACAACACGTCGGCATCGAAAGTTGAACTTGAACCAGATCAAAGTCATCCTTCAAACAGGCAGTAATACGANNTTCTCAGGCTTTGGCTCCGCAAATTCCATACCTGGCTTACCAAAATCCGCGTCTGCCCATTTATACGTTTTGCTCCGTTGCACCACATAATGCTCGAACCAATGTTGGTAATCATCCGAACCAAATGTCTGGTATTCAAAACAGCCCAAGCGGTGAGATTCGTCTGCCCATACCTTTCCATTCTCATCCACAAGTTTGCAAATGGAACCATCTGTATCAAACTCAACCTCGAATCGACCCAATGGATAGGTTGTTCTTAATCTTAAATTGAGGCTATTGCTTTCCGTTAGTTCTTCCTTAGCGGCCGTCGAATGTCTTAATACTTCAGTTGCTTCAAGCTGCTTGTCTGCCGATAAGCATTGAATAGCCTGTTGAAGGTATTCACGCTTCTCTTGAAAGGAACTTTCGAATAAGTGAAAACTCCGTTTTCTCCCCTCAGAGGCGAACAATTCAGAGGATAGACCATCCCCTTCATCCATTGCAAAAGATCCGATATAGGCGTATTTGTCAGGAATAGCGTCTTTAGACACGACATCAGCTTGCCTCGCTGCCTTGAATTCGCTTATAGAATAATGCTTAAAATCCGCGAGGAATTTCTTTTCATCCATCCCCCAGGTATGCTCGGGAATTAATAACAGCTTATCGCTAAAGTTTGAATATTCTTCACTTGCTGGGTCAAGTCGTCCCTTTGTAAGCCATTTATCACGAAGTCTTAACAAATCTCGGTATTGTTGTATTTTCGTTGGATCGGACGCAGCTCCGTGAATCCACGTATCGCCGATTTCTTCACAAACAACAGGAAAGTGGTCTTTGAAATCAAGCATTTTAGATACAAATGCTTCCATTGTAGAGGCTTGAATAACAGCTCCAGGAAACTTCTCAGAAAGCTTGGCAAATTCCAATTGAATATCCTCGATGGATGGGGGGCCACAATTATCACCTGTATGAGCGAATACCATTGCATCCTCGCATCCCTCGATCTGTACGATGTTCCCATAATTACTAGCGTAATTGACAATAACTTCCGAACCGTCTTGCGCTCTCCACACAAAAATCTCCGGTACGCTAGGCACCTTCGAAGCCGGATTGACCCCTAGGTGCAAGTAGCGAATTCCGTATTTAGCCAAGAGAGGCACCATCCCGATCGTATGTCCAGGAACATCTGTCATTTTGGCAGTTATCGTGCTTTTCCCGAATCGGGCATTCAGTTTCTGAGCGATTGACAATCCGTACTCGAACAATCGAGGATCTACCAATTCGGTATGAGTTGTAAACGGCAATCCATGCCATGCAATTCTGCCAGCAGTTATCGCATTTTCCATCTTTCTGATTTGTTCTTTACTCGCTTTTTTCAAATATTCGTTGATTAACCATGAACCTGTGGTCCACACGAATTGCGCAGAGCCGTCATTACGCTGTAAATCTTCTGCTAACTGAAGCGCCTTTGGAATATATTGCTCCATATATTGGTTAATAACATTTTCAGCTAAATCAGTGAATCCAACGTCCAGATGTGTTTTAAAAATGACGTGAACTGTTTTGATGGTATTCATTTTTCCTCCTCATAATTTTATGTCCTAAACAACACCACTTCGCAAGTCTATTTGCACAAAGGACAAACAGATTATTTCCGTGAAGGGTTGTCCTGATTGTCACTAAATTATTCATAGATTCGTAGAAGTGCTTCTAAGTTATAATAATCGCCCCAGATCATGTAATCATCCGGTGAAGCATTCCCTCTTACATGGTACGAACCATGCTTCAACAGCCCTTGTGCTTCCGTCTCGTTGATCGTCGAGTAATTCAATACGAGAGACTCCATAGAACGAGTGACCGCTTCTTTGATAAATTCAGTTTCAGCAACTGAAGGATCTAAATGCTCCAACAATTCCAGCATTCCGAACGCAGAAATTGCAATAGCTCCAAAGACGCATCACACCGGGGCGCTTTAAGCTGTTATACTTCTGCCAGTTCTGCTGACTTGGCGTTTGCTCCATTAGCATGCACGGCTGCCCGTTCTTTAGTCCGCGCATAAAGTCGTGACGCTTCGCGACATTGCTCATAGGTTCGTTCATTGACGGGTAGCTGTCCCACGAAACAACATCCATGTGCTGCCCCCACTTGTGAAGATCTAGATTATTTTTTAGACCCCAGATGTTCGTCGTAATCGTAATATCGGGCGTCACGCGCTTTATCGCATCGAATTCCCCTTGGTAGCAGGCGAGGATGGAGTCGGACATGAATCTTTTATAATCCAGCGACATGCCTTGATTGTAGCGATTATCGTTATTGAGATTCGAAGGCGGTACGATTTCTTCCCAGTCATAGACGGTATGTCCCCAGAAGCTCATGTTCCACCACTTATTGACTTCTTCAAGATTTCCGTATTTCTCCTGAAGCCAAATTCAGAATTGCGCAGCGCACTGGCCGTAGTAAATAAAAATGGTATTTCTAAACAAAAATGGATAGAGATTCAGATGCATTCTGAAAACTCTGTCCATTTTTATTTCACTAATAAAATGTCTGACATATTGCTTGGAATTTATCTTCCCTTTTTCTATTCTTAAGCCTCAGTCCCCAGTAACCTCTTCTCACGATGCCGACCAACTCGTACAAATCGCAAGAGCAAAATGACTCAACATTACCAGTACGGTCTCCAGTTTCGAATCACTCTCACAAGCGCCTCCATATAGAAATAATCGCCCCATATGCAGCATTCATCTACACCTAAATCGCCGTTGTATGCATAGACCGCGTGCTGTAGAATTCCATTCGATTCCGGGTGGTCCTCTGTCGTATAACGATCCGCCAGCGATTCCAGTATAGTTAATGCTGCTTGTTCATAGAGATGCCGGTCTTCATCAAGCACCGGGAGCTGTCTTGCCAACTCCAGTAATCCGCATACCGCAATCGCTGCAGCCGATGAATCACGTTGCCCGTCATTAGCCAAAAATATTAAATCCCAATTGCATACAAGGTCTTCAGGCAACCGATTAAGAAAATAGTTGGCGACAGATTTGGCTGCCTCTATTATGTCTGGATCCCCAGAGAATCTATAATCAAGCGCAAGACCGTATAGCGCCCAAGCTTGTCCTCTGGACCAACACGCATCATCTGTCCCGTAGCCTTGCCCTGTCCATCCTTTTACCTGTTCCCCTGTGTCAACATCAATATGGAAATGTTGATGGGTCGAGCCATCTGGTCGAACCATATACTTGGCGACTTGTTTGATGTGTCGGAATGCTTTATCCGAATAAGTGCTGTCACCGGTCATTTGAGTCGCCCAATGAAGGAGCGGTACGTTCATAGAACAATCGATGATAAATACACCTCGTTCATGGTGATTTAGATCATCCAAATGACCTCGGACTTGAATAATACCAGCCTTTTCACGGAAGCGCATTGCCAGCAGCTTGGCTGCATCAAGTGCTATGATCTTAGCTGATTCACTACCAGTGAGCTTGAAGCTTGCCACACAAGAAGGTGAATATAAGAAACCGATATCATGATGATTTAAAATAGCACGATCGACAAATCGTTGTTTGAAGCTTTCTACTTGAATGTCGCCCGCGTGGCGATACTTAGGATCACCCGTAAGCTCATAAGCAAGCCAAATCATCCCTGTCCAGAATCCCGATGTCCAATCCGATGCATGTACGGTACTCGCATTCTCAACGGGTTCGTACACAAGATTCACACTGTTTGCAGAAGGAAACTTATACGTAAACGTTTCTAAATTTGCATCAATTCGTTTCAATACAAAATCAAGTGACTGCTTAAATTGGGATTGTGAGAATGTGCGCTGGAACTGCGCTTGATTTTTGACGATTTCACGTAATTGAGGATCAACTGACATTGGAATGCTCCTTCCTGATTTTCAATCCAATTAATATCTAACCTTTAATACCAGATAAAGCCACTCCTTCGATAAATTGCTTCTGAACTGCAAAGAAGATAGCCAATATCGGAATGATCGACATGGCCGTGCCTGCCATAATCTTGCCAAATTCTACATCATAATCAGATACAAATGCTTTAAGACCTATCGTTATCGTGAAGTTTTCAGGAGAATTCAGGAAAATAAACGGTACAATAAAGTCGTTCCACTGCCCGAGAAAAGTAAATAAGATTAACGTTGACATCGCTGGTATTATATTCGGAAGCATAATCCGATAATAAATTTGGAAATGATTACAACCATCAATCATCGCAGCCTCAGATATTTCGATCGGCAAGGTTAGATAGAATTGTCGAAGCAAGAAAACACCGTAAGCGCTAAAGGCACTCATTAAAATAATGGATAATTGAGTATCGACTAGACCAAGGATTCTCATAATGATAAATAACGGGATCATCGTTACTTGGAACGGTACCATCATCGTACCCAAGTAACATAGGAAGATGGTATCTCTTCCCTTAAATTTAATTTTTGAGAAGGCATAGCCTGCCAAAGAACATGTGATTAGCTGTAATATAGTAACTGAACTGGCAATAATAAAAGTATTCTTGTAAAACAAACCAAAATTAAATCTTTCCGAAAATAAAGCAGCATAATTGGACCACGTGATTGTCGACGGAATCCACTCAATAGGCATTTTAAATATATCGACCTCCGGCTTTAACGAAGACGATAACATCCAAATGAACGGCACAGTCATTACTAGGCCTAACGAGATTAGAATGATATGAATCAAAAGATGATTGACTTTTTGGGGGCTTAACAATTTGTGACGTTGTACGCCTATAGTTGTCATTTCCTCACTCCCTTTCTTCCTAGTAATTAACCCATTTATTCTGTCCACGGTATTGAACAAGCGTTACAATAAAAATAATTCCGAATAACACAACGGCTGCTGCACTTGCATAACCCATTTGATAATTCTGAAAAGACGATTCATAAATATACTGAACAATTGTCGTTGTTGCTCTTCCTGGTCCACCTTCTGTTAAGATATAAACCTGATCAAACACTTTAAAGGAGTTGATTGTCGCCATAATGATACAGAAGAAGGTTACAGGAGTAATCAAAGGTATTGTTATGTGTTTGAATTTGTTCCAACCACCAGCTCCATCAATAGTAGCAGCCTCATAAAGTGAACTCGGAACTCCCTGCAAACCTGCCAGAAACATCACCACATAATAACCAAAGTTCTTCCACACGGACATCACGATGACAGAAAACATTGCCCAGTTAGGACTTGTTAGCCATTGTGGGGGATTGTCTATACCGAAGCTCCGTAGCATATTATTTATCGGTCCTAGCGTCGGGTGTAATAGCGCGCTGAATACATAAGAGATTGCAACTGCTGACGCTATATAAGGTATAAAATAAATTAATCGATATACGCCGATCCCCTTCAATTTGTTATTTAGCAACATGGCAATCATTAATCCAAGAAACAATGTCAATGGAACAAAAGCAATCGTATATATAAAGGTGTTATACAGAGCAATTCTAAACGATTCATCCTTGAATAAATCTATATAATTTTCAAACCACATAAAATTAATCTTACTAATTCCATCCCAGTCCGTGAGACTTAGTACGAATGCAACAACGACAGGTATTAGTGAAAACAAGACAAAACCTATCAAATTAGGCAGGAGGAATAAAAATCCCCACATCGATTCTCGTCGGTTAATTTTCGACGCACTCAAACCAATCACTCCTTTCAAATATGGACTAAACATTCCGATGAACGTTCAGTCCATATTTATTAACAAGATTACTTCTTGACTAACTTGTTCACTTCATCGGTAGCGCGCTTTTGCATATCTGCAATGGCCTGATCTATTGACTTAGTACCTGTTAGAGCAAGTTCTGCTTCTTCTCCCATTGCTTTATTAATCGCATTACTGGCCACATGCATTGGTAATTCCTCAACATATGGTACATTCTCCAATACCATTTTTCCGTTTTCGACGAAATCCGGAAGATTTTTCAGGAATGTTTCTTCTACCTTTGGTGTATTGAGAGCTGGTAAATTAATTGCATATTTCGCTAGAATAAGCGCTACGTCTTCAGAGCTTAAATATTTCATTACTTCCCAAGCTGCGTCTTTTGTTTTTTGATCTGATTTAGAATTCATAAGAAGATATCGCGGAGCACCGAACGTAGTGCCTTTTGCTACACCCTCTGGATGAGGAATATTAGTGATATCATACTTAAACTTAAAATCATTATTTTGATTAGATGCAATTTGACCAATTGACCAGTCGCCTGAGATCAACATTCCGATGTTACCAGCGCTAAATTGCTTCGCATAATGGGTCTTCGTTGTTTTATTTTCTGCTAGAGATGGGCCGCTCTTATCAACCATGGACAAATCATACTTAAATTGAAGTGCATCCTTGAACGCAGGCTTATCCAGATTTAAAGTGTTATCAGGATTAACATATTTCAAACCTGTTTGTGTTGCCATTCCTCCCCAAGTTTGTGGCCAATCTGGCATAGTAAATCCCCATATTTTATTACTACCTTCACCGGATGTTAATTTCTTGGCTGCTTCTCTGAAATCATTCCAAGTCCAATCATCTGTTGGATAAGCTACCCCAGCCTTATCGAACAAATCTTTGTTATAATAGAGCATGAATTTAGATTTGATATAAGGCAAACCGTACAATTTATTATCGATCTTGGACATTTGAATGTTGCTTTCGCCTAGAGCATTTGCATCAAAGTTGTCTTTGGCTATATATCCGTCTAAAGGTTCAAGCAAGCCTTTGGATGTAAAATTATAATATTGTGATACGTATCCATCAAATATATCAATTTTCTCTCCGCCTATTAAGTTCGTGACTAGCTTCTGATCAATCTCTTCGGTTGTCCCTTGAGGCAGTGGTTTAAAAGTTAGCTTGATATTTTTACCAAGCGCATCAAAACCTTTTATGATTTCCGCTTTCTGCTCATCTGTCTTGAAAGTAAAATTCCAAACGACAACCTCAGTTTTGTCTGTATCCGAGGTAGATTGGGTCTTGCCGGTTGAATCGGGTTGAGAACTCTCATTGGAACTATTCTTTGACGAGTTAGAACATCCAGCAAATAACGTTGCAACTAAGATAACCATCAATAAACTAACGAATACTCTTTTCATTTTTCTCATTCGTAAACCTCCCTTTTGGTGATGGATTAAGCTTAACATAATCAAATTCATGCCAGAATAAACGAAGCTTAGTAAAGATTGTCCATTGCTTAGCACTTTGATTTCTTGTTTTACCGGAACACAAAAATGGCATTAATCTTTGCTATAAATCTAAGATTAATGCCATACTATTTCCGAAAGGGACTGTACTTATCCTTTTATTTCATTCATGTATTCCAATGGTTTATAACCTGTTATCTGCTTAAATTTCTTGATGAAATAACTATCATTGTTATAGCCTACCATTTCAGCAATTTGATAAATTTTATACTTTTGCGTTCTCATCAACTCTTTAGCTTTGTCGATTCGAATTTCATTCAGATAATCAATGAAGTTGATACCTGCTTCCTTTTTGAAGATATGACTGAAATAATCAGGATTCATATTAATAATTTTACTAATTGTTGCAACACTAATGGGTTGATTATAATTTTTCAGCACATACTCTTTCGCTTTAAATACTTCTGTTCTACAAGCATACAGATCCTCATGCATCGATTCTGTTATAAAATCTTGCAGGCAAGCATCTATTTGTTCGATCATTTCATTGAAAAAATGGATCTCTTGAATATACATATAAGCTCTTGTAATACTCTCATACTCTCCAATGTGCTTCGTTATTTTCTTAATATTCGTTTCAATTAAAAATATCAGTTTATGAATATACATCCTTACATTCTGACTTCTCATGACTTGCTGCCGTTCCATTGTTTTTAGCAAATCTATAAATCTCACTCGTATTAAATGTAAATCATATATCTCAATGGCCTGTAATAGTTGATCATATTCTTCGGATTTTAGTATGAATTCCTCATGATTCTGAGAGGGGTTATAACGATTAACGGACATTGGGCCCGTATAAAAATTTATTTTTAAGCTTTCATATGCGTGATTATAAGACACTTTTGTATTGGAGATACCTTCAACGATCGAGCCTATCCCGCATGAAGCCTTGATCTGAATAAATTTACGAATTAAATCAACCGTTTCCTCGCAAATAGATTGAATTAGATCAAGATTTTTCTCGGCCTCCATAAGAGATTGAAAACTAAATAGGTATAGAAATATTCCTTTTTCAAAAAAAATAACTTGGCCCATTCCGTAACCCTTCATAATGTCATCAATGATATTCAACGTAACATCATCCGAGCTTATCCTTGGACTGGAATTACTATCTTGAGCATGCTGCTGTTTATCGAATTGGAGAATACCTATAACATAGTAATTACCAATGAGTGATAATCCCAACTCTAAAGCCATGTTCATTAATTCATCCTTTGACTGAAAAGAATCATCAAATAAACTATAAATGAAATTTAGACGATCAGATTCTTGAGCTTTCATGACCATCGTTTCGTCTCTTGTTGAAGGACCACTTTTAATCTTATCTTTGAGATTCAACAATATATCAACCAGCTTCTCAATATTCATAGAAAGCTTTAGAATATAATCTTCAGCGCCTAATTTCATGCCTTCCTTCACAAATTCGAAATCATTGTGACAACTTAAAATAATAAAGTGAATATCGACGTTTATTTTCTTTGCTTCACGAATGAGCTCAATTCCATTCATATTCGGCATCGTAATGTCAGTAATCACAATATGCGGCTGATATTGTTCTATATATTTTAGGGCAGAAACACCATCATCCGCCTCACCAATCAATTCAAAGCCATGGGTTTTCCATTCAATACCTGATTTAAGGGCTAAACGTACAAGAATTTCGTCATCTACAATTAAAACTTTGATCATTAATTAGCCCCCTCTTAGATGATTATTAAATGTTAGAAATGATATTGTCCATGTATTTATTAACAAACATTTTGGCTTCATTTCGATGTATTGTCTGTTATGAATACAAGCTAATCAGGTCTAATTAATAATCTAACCTGTGAAACATGACTAAATATGTCACGGTCTCACAGGTTAGATTATTAGAACATGTTGGATCTAGAACATGAACTTATTTCCTATTGTTTAGCATAGCTAAAATCAAAGTAACTGCTTCTGCTCTAGTTGAAGAATCATTCGGATTAAATTTGCCCTTCCCATTCCCCTTAATTAATCCTGCTTCAGCTGCTGTTGCCACATAAGGTTTTGCCCATGCTGGAACTTGATCTGCATCATCGAACACTGGCGTTGCATTTTGTTTTACTTCAAGACCTAGAGCACGGACCATAATAACGACTAATTCAGTTCTAGTTATAGCTCGGTTCGCTTGGAATGTACCATCTCCATATCCTGAAATGAAACCTGCTTTAGCTAGTGCTTGAATGTGTGGCTTTGCCCACACTGGTGTTTCATCTTTATCAGCAAAACGAAACTCATCATCAAGCTCCAATTTCAGCGCTTTAGCTAACATCGTTGCAAACTCACCGCGTGTAACCATACCATTCGGTCGGAAAGTTCCATCTTCATAACCACTTACAAAACCTAGTTCAACTGATTTTTCAATTGAATCCTTAGCCCAATGATCATCTAAATCTTTCAGCTTTACTTTTGGAGTCTCCTGCTCAATAGGCTTCCCTGGATCTATTGGCTTAGTTGGCTTATTATCATCACCTGGTTTTGGTGTAGGCGAAGGTGTTGGATTTGGTGTTGAAGGTGTTGCTTCCTTATCCTTATAGGTTGCTGTTACTGTTACCGCTTCACTCGGCATTACAAATGTAGTTACTTTATTACTTGCATTTGCGAATCTAACGCTACTGTTATCCGTAGTCCATTTATCAAATTCTTTGCCAGCTGGTGCTTCATTGGCTGTTATTGTAACTGTGTCTCCAGCTTTATAATCCCCACTGCCAAGCCCATACTTCGCTATTACCGCATATTTTCGGTTTGAATCCGTATCAAACTTTGCATAGAATGATTGTCCTAAGGAGCCGTTCACATTTATCTGTAACTTAATCGTCGGTGCTAATTGAGCAACATGAACTTGAGGGTCTGCTTCAATAAGACTAGCTGCAGATTTGTCGAGTTCGATCTCAATAATTCCTGTATTCTCCATGGTTGGATCAGAAACTGCAATTTCCAACGTATGATCCTGATTCTCTCGCACCATAACGGATGATTGTCGATTGCTGGTTACGAAGTCAGCTTTCGTTGGCAACTCTCCCCAGAAACTAATTCCAGTAATCCCCAACTTCTTGTTTCGAACGGATTGTACATCAGCTTCATTCTTAAGAATCTCTATGTTTGGATTTAGGGAGTACGCCTCAACTTCTTGGGCTGACTTATTCGGCAGCAGCACGTAACTATACGTTTCCGCTTGTGGATTTGTCCCGTGATCATACCACATGGTCAAATAGTTTCGAACTCTTTCATCTTTTGGTCCGCCATTAATACCTTTTTCGTCTTTATTAACGTCGAACCAAGTGCCTGTTTGCTGTTGACGCAACATCTTAACCGTCTGTCCGCCTGGGAAATAGTAACCGATATCTGAATTAGGTGTTGAGCCGGCAAGATGCGCCCATTTCACATTCGACTTCGAATCTGTCCAACCTAACGCTGTCGGCTGCTCTTCTCCGTCAACCGTTAGAACATTGCTGCCTTCCATGTTTATTTTGCGTTGTTCAATGGTTGTCTCCACCATCATGTTATCTTGGCTGGTCAGATTTGAACCTAATGCTACAATTTCGTTATCAAACATAAACCAAGACTTATTTACCGACATTTGGGTTCCAATCTGCTGTAATTTCATACCGGAAACACCATATTTATCGAGTGTTGTGCCGCCAGCCCAAGCGTTATTGGGCGCTCCTTCTCCATCTCCATACTGATACTGACTCGAATCACGGTTACGACTCACGACCGTTGTACCCGGCAATCTATTGTAATCAACCGTAGACCAGTAATCATCCGAATACTGCGTTGCATCTCCGTTGTATAGGTAAGTCATTCCGTCTCCGGTATACCAGCCTTTACGATTTTCACCATTTGTTAGTTCATAAGTCCAGATTCGTTTTGAACTTTTGCTAATTCCAAAAGCATAATCATTTCTTTTGTGAACACTGCGATTCATCGCGTTGAGTTCAAAATGATTGGGAAGGTCCCCTATCGCTTCAATCGAAGGATCATTCAGCCATGACGTTATCGTATCAAGCTGTTGAATGCTTGTAAACATCTGATTAACATTACAGGTTTGATCAGATAAAATCCAATGCTTCAACATCTGCTTTATCTCCATGGAAACTTCAGNNGACATCACACCTGCAGCTGCTGCATGCCCACTCTGGTTATAACGAGAAATCGCCCGACCACGTACCATATCCATCATTTCACCCTTATATATAACAGGAGCAAATGCATCAAACACCCAGTTATATACATTCTGAACATTAGGATCGGTTACTTCCCAACGGCTTTCATTTAACATATTTAGTAGATTACTTGTTCCTTGAATTGTTACTTCGCCATAACTTCCTGTATATTCGATTGTTCCGTGCTGAATAAACGAGCC
Organism: Paenibacillus sp. UBA6285; assembly: GCA_002438345.1. Lineage (GTDB taxonomy): Bacteria > Bacillota > Bacilli > Paenibacillales > Paenibacillaceae > Paenibacillus_AQ. The sequence goes on along the minus strand of DJUJ01000093.1, from coordinate 2,182 downwards.
ATCTAGATAAAAGCCATCACCTGTTGTTACATACTCAAATAATGGACTCATTTGATCGCGCACACTAGCAAGACGCTCAGGATTTTTCTCAACAATCCCTAATCGAAGCTCATATGACAAAACATCTGAGAGATTTGCTCCGGTTTGAGAGATTTTAGTAAAATCTCCTTCATAATAATCAATCGAATTTGTATAAGTCTTAATTTGTTCTAGGCTTAGATAATCTGCAAGCAGAATATTAATATCCGTGAATCTTAGCGGAGCACCGATATCCCAATTCCACCAGTTCCCATATTTATCACCGGAAATGATATACCAGTTCTCATGTATCCAGTCTAACGATTCAATAATATCGACAAGCAGTCCAGTGTTATGATAAAGCTCTCCACCTTCCATGGAAAATGCTAAAGCCATTGTTCTAAGACGCTTTGACGAGTTTACGAGTGCATCTGAATTTTTTCCTGGAACCATCTGTTGATCTTCCCACAAATATTGACGATAGCTTAATGTAACTAACTTATCCCAAAGATCCTGTGCTTCTTTATTTATATCCTTAACTTTCTGTTCTGCAAGCGAAGCAATAAATGTATCGTTTCCTGTATAAGGAATTCCATCTAAAAGCACCATTTTCCATTTCATTTGAAGCTTTTTGAATTCATCCCATGTTGCAGGATCATCCTTGTAAACATGTATATTGGTATTCGCTTTTATTTCTCGATTATTGATTGAAGTAGCAGTAATAATTGCTTCTCCAGCTTTAAATCCTGTTACCAAACCATTAGGATCGACGGATGCAACTTCTGGATTATTGGAAGTCCAAATTACTTCACGATTTGGTGTATGGGGAGGAATAAACTTTGGTAAAAGCTTTATATTATCGTATTCTTCAAGCATAATTTCAGCAGGTAGAATCATTTGTTCCAGCTCAAGCCCCTTGACTGTCACCATAGTGGTATCTATTGCACTAGGATTAGACTCCGATGCAGCTGTAATTACCGTAGTGCCAATATTTACACCCGTTACTACACCTTGGTCATCAACTGCAGCAATATCAGGATTGCTCGAAGTCCATCTTACATTTGGATTGGCAACATTTTCAGGTTTGACTACAACATCCAGCTTAACTGTAAGCCCTTGATAAACGGTTGCAGAATCCGGAAGTTCAACTTCTTCAACCTCAGCATTTTGAGGAATCATTCTTACATTATCAAACTTTATGATCCCACCATTGTCTAATGCATTATTTACACCGAACCACACCTCATTCACAATAAATTTTGTTTTTTCGTTTGTGTATATTAGTGTGCTAAATTCACTCCATTCACTATTGCCTTGCTTTGTGAATAGCGTTGTACTTGCAATTTTATTATTATTCTGATCATATTCAATAACTTTGACTCCAAAACTGTTACCCCATACTGATGTAAGTTGATAATCTATTGAAAACTTATATTTTGCATTAGGATCTACTTCAAAACGGGAGGATGCCATTGAAGTTCTTACCTTACCACCCACATCGCTATTCAAGTCTACCTTAACGTATTGATTGCCTGACTCTTGTTCAAGAGTAAAGTCCACATTTCCCCATCTAGGATCAAGCCAGGGATTTACTTTCCAATAAGTAGGCTTCATTGCATGAGGCCAAGTACTTATATCATCGGTTGCTTCACTTTGCTCAAAATCACCGTTCAATACGATAGGATCAGAACTGCTACTAGAAACTGAAGTAACATTACATATTGCTGTTTTCCCACCTTCTTCTGTAGTTGCTATAATTTTTGTAATTCCTTCTCCAACCAGCTCTACTAAACCGTCTGGTCCTACCACGGCTACATTTTCGTTTTCACTGGTCCAAGTAACATTTTGGTTGGTCGCATTCGAAGGAGTAATGATGGCGGTTAATTGGTGATTAGTGCCTACTTGACCATGAATCTCTTCGGCGATCTGAATATCTGAAACTGGAATATTATTCAGAGGAGACATTCTTATATTATCAATCATAATGGTTCCACCATTATTTAATGCATTCGTTACACCTATCCATAACTCAATCACTACAGATTTGGTTTGCTCTTTTGTGGATATTTGCCCTCTAAATTCACTCCAACCTAATGTACCTTGCTTTGTAATTAGAATATTTTCTATAATTTTCTTGTTATCCTGATCATATTCAATAACTTTG
>DJUJ01000096.1 GCA_002438345.1 Paenibacillus sp. UBA6285 | reverse complement strand
GCCAAGGCAATAACAGGTACACCAGCGGCTTGTGCTACTTTGGCAACACCAATCGGTGTCTTGCCATAGACGGTTTGGCTATCCATACCACCTTCGCCTGTGATGACATAATCCGCATCTTTCACTTTATCCACAAGATTCATGGCATCGACGACGATGTTTACGCCTCGCTTCAACTTGGCTCCTAGGAAGGCCATCACGCCAGCACCTAGTCCACCTGCTGCACCCGCACCTGCTGTATCATTCACTTCTTTACCGAGATCGCGCTCAATGATGTTTGCGAAATGTGTAAGATTTGCATCCAATTGCTTCACCATGTCGGGTGTTGCACCCTTTTGCGGGCCAAAGATGGCGGATGCTCCGCCNNCTTGAAGTCTCGGATCTACATGAGCACTATCAATACGAGTAACTTCACTAAGCGATCCTCCACCGTATCCAATCTCCGTTCCATCTTCTCGTAAGAAGCGGAATCCAAGCGCTTGCGCCATGCCTACACCGCCATCGTTCGTCGCACTGCCACCCAGACCCATAATAATGGAACGTACGCCTGCATTCAGCGCATGAACGATGAGCTCTCCTGTACCTTTTGTCGTGGTGATCAACGGATTACGCTCTTCCTTCGGTACAAGTCCAAGTCCAGAAGCAGCTGCCATTTCGATAATCGCGGTATTTCCATCTCCCCTAATGCCATAAAATGCATTCACAGGGTGACCGAGCGGCCCTGTTACGTCACATTGTACAATTCGTCCTCCTGTCGCATCGACGAGCGATTGAACCGTACCTTCGCCGCCATCTGCCATCGGAACTTTAATATATTCTGCATCGGGAAAAGAGGAACGAAGTCCTCTTTCTATGGCCTCACAGGCTTCCATTGCTGTCATACTTTCTTTAAATGAATCTGGCGCCAATACAAACTTCATGCTCTCCACTTCCTTTTATGTTGTTCGTGCTTCGATATTCGTTATACGAACCATTGGAATACACCAAATACTAATGTCGAANNGGAATCAATTTCAGACGTTCTTTCATCTGCATGTTCACACTACCACCTGTTGCGTGGAAGAAGCTACCGTGAGGCATGTGGTCTAATACAGTCGCACCAGAGTGAATCATTGCCCCCGCTCCTAGCGAAGCTACGCCAAGTCCCATAATGGTGGAGCCGAACACAGAGCTCGCTACGGCTGTACCTGCTGTTGTCGATGCTGTTGCAAGAGACATTAACGCACCACTGATTGGAGCAAGTAAGTATGCCGGTAGGCCAGATGCCGTAAGGCCATCGATAATAACATCCTTCAATTGCGAATTTGCAATGATACCAGCTAGTGTACCTGTCCCGATTAACATGACGGCTACACCAGTCATTTTACCAAGACCAAATACAGCGAACTCATTTAACTTCTTAAATCTTCCCATTGCAATGGCACCTATGATACCTCCAACTGGAAGTGCGATAACTGGATCGACTACGATGCCTGCAATTGGACGAAGGGATAACAAGATAATTGCTACAAGTGGAGCTAGAATGGCTGCAAAGAAGCTTGGAAGCTGCTCATTCGGATTATTCGTTACCTCAGAAGCTGCTACTTTACTACCTTTATTGTTTAAACGCTTTGCGATGAAGTACGTTACGATAATCCCGAACGCAGCTGGGATTATACCTGCTGCCATCAACGAAGTTAATGGAATGTGAAATGCATCTGATGCTGCAATCGCATTCGGGTTTGGTGACATGATGTTACCGGCTTTACCGCCACCGATCATAGCGATCAGGATTGCCAATTTCGATAGATTCGCACGTTGTGCAATAGCTAATGCAATGGGTGCTACAGTAATAACAGCTACATCCACGAATACGCCGACCGCTGTAAGAACCATTGTTGCTAATGCTAATGCGAGTAATGCTCGTGTCTCGCCGACCTTCTGAACCAGCGTCTCTGCAATCTTTTTCGCAGCGCCTGATTCAATCAATACACCTGCTAACACACCTGCTGCCAAGATACGAAGCACGGCAGGAATCATCCCTTTGGCACCATCCATCATCAACGTAATGGTATCCACCATACTCACGCCGCCGATTAAACCACCTACTAACGCACCAATCATCATGCCGTAGGCTGGCGGTACTTTTTTCAATATTAGAACGATTGCCACAACCAATGCCGCTAAAGCACCTAAAACGCTTACACTCACTGTCATGAGTTATTCCTCCCCAGTTTTACATAGAATCGTATATGTCGAATATGTGGTTTGAGCTTATACATATACTTTAGCGATATTTTGGAAGCGTTTCATTAGGCAAAGAAATAAATATTTCGCACCGATTGATCTCTTTTTTTGTGCATATGAACATAATCGTCCTATTTATCACGACACGTGCCAGAATGTTCCAACAAATATAACCAACGCGCACTCATGAGTAGGAACAGCTCCTGATAATTTCTTGGATCTTTCCCTGTGAGCTCGGTTATACGCTGGAGTCGGTAACGTAACGTATTCCGATGAATACGCAGTCGTTCAGCTATATGCTGTTGCTCCCCATTTTCGATGTAAAATAGTTCTAATGTCTGCTGAAGCTCGCCACTACGATCCTCCTCCATAAAATGCGCCCATAGCTGCAGCAACTCCTCTGACATCCAATTATGCACACTCGGAACGGCCATCGTCTCCAGTTGCAGATCCGTTGCATAATAAACCGGCTCATCCGGATATATTGCATAGCCTGCACGCATCGTATCCTCTGCGGATTGAATAGACTTCATCATCCCTTGAATCCCTGTAAAAGGTTTGCCTACCGCGATACGTAGTGGAGAAATCTCCTTTACATCTAACCAACGTCTTATCTGGTGAATTCCTTCACATATATCCGTATGTGGCTTCCGCTCGTGGAGATGCTCCTTGATCAGAACAACTTGTCTGGCATTACGAATGGTAATCAATTGAACAGCCGGGCGTCCTTCCAATACATCAGCTACCCGCTTCATTGTTGTCATTAGCTCCTCTTCATTACGATCAATTAATTCAATGATGCATGCGATATGAGGCTTATCCACCTGAAAATGAANNTGATGTCGCAATGTCTGCACATTCCCCTCATCGCCATTCATCACCGCGAGTAGGAAATTCTCTTTCATTCGCTTGTCCCATTGGGCCTGCTCTAACAGCTTCATATGCTCAAGATACATCTCCGCCGTCATCTTCACCAATTCACCATACTTCGTCACTTCCTTAGGATCACCTGTAATCCCAATAACACCAACAATCTCATCCTCAAACTCAATAACAAGGTTCGTCCCAGGCAATACCCCCTGCAATCTAGCGGCGCTCTCCTGATCAATCTCGAATCTACCACGACGCTCGATCGCGAGTAATGCACCCTCATGTGATTGCCCTAATCGCTTACCATCTCCAGATCCAATAATTCGTCCTCGCTTGTCCATAACATTGACGTTGTACCCAATCACATGCATCGTACGTCGAACAATTTCCATCGCAATTTCTTTTGTCAAACCCCTCATGGCTACTACCTCCTATTTAAAAAGTCACTATGCGAACCCTTGTAAACTTCATGCTAAAGCAAACACAACCACCTTATCATTAGCACAAGACGGGTCTGATTGGAAACACTGCAAGTATTTATTGCGGAGAATGGAGATCATAATCGAACGTTACAAAAGTTGAATATTCACCGAAACACACTGAATTATCGGCTTAATCGCATTTATACATTGACGGGTAAAAATCCACGCAACTATATGGAGCTGTTCGAACTGGTGTGTGGATTGATGTGGCGCAAATAATCCTCCTATTCTAATTGCCAACCTCTTTTTATAGGCATAAAATTAGTTGAGCATGTATAGATAAATTAGGACAGGGATGGAGTAGTAATGAATGAGAAAGTAGTAATGAATGATAAAATAGTCATGCCATTATGGACGGTGTGCCTCTTTATTGTAGTGATGAACACAACGATGTTTAATGTATCGCTGCCAACCATTATTCAGGATCTCCAAATTTCTACTGACCTAGGCTCATGGGTAATTTCCAGTTATTCGATTGGATATGCATTATCGACGGTTATTTATAGCCGGTTATCCGACTTGATGCCGATTCGTAGGCTCTTGACCATTGGCTTAATTACGCTTGGAGTAGCATCAGTGTTTGGATTGTTCGCGCATGACTTTAATACATTATTNNCACGAGAATTGTACAATCTGCGGGCGCCGGAGCCATGGCTGGATTGGCCCTTAATCTTTCCGTATCTCCTGATGTTCTACTGCTAGGTTATCTGTGCTTCTCTCCCGCCTTCTCAGCTACGATGGCATCCTTAAATAATGAAGCTTCTATAGTTCTTCCAAGGACTTGGATCGGTTCTGGCAGGGGGCTTTTACAACTAGTTCAGTTCTTTGGAGGTTCTGTATCTGTTGCAGTCTGTGGACTTTTGCTGCATGCTCAGCGTAATATTTCCCAGGCAAAAGCATACCAGCATGTATACGGCGTGTTGCTCCTCGTTAGCTTGTGCTCGTTAGGAATTCTGCTCTTATATAGACGTTCTCATTCCAAGAGTAATACTGGGCAATCTATTCATGCCTAGAACTGAAACGAAAAGGTGATAAAGACGTATCAGATGCTATAGCAGAACTAAGGAAGGAATGGTAATAATGGACAATGGGATGAAAGTAATCTTATTTGAAAAAATGCCGGAAGGCGGGCTGCGAGTCATTGAGGAACGCACGTGGAGCATGAATATGATCGCAGCGCTAGAGCATGTCAATTATATTGTGGTTGGCAGTGTTGAATATGAAACGGTTGAAGGACGGCTGAATGTAGATGAAGGCAAGCTGGAGCTTCTGCTTGTTCCGATGCACAACGAATGATTGAGATAAGGGAAGGAGAACCTTACGATGTCTAAAGATGAAAAGGATAAGGAATTAGCTGTATCCAAATTATTCACCTCTGATGGAAAGCCCATTCGAGTATTATCTACTTCGCTAGGTATAGCTTTGTTAGCGAATGCTATGTTTATTCCTGGCGGCGCAGGGGCAAGCGCAAATACTTCTGGAGACGAACCGCAGCTGGTATCCTGGTCTACCGAAGAGGTTAAAGCCTATTTTGACAAAAATGTGGATTGGAATATTCCATATCCGGAAGGTGCGCAAGAGGTAGAACAGGGAGGCCAAGGTGTTGTAACCAATAATGGAACGACTGTAGTGAATAACTATGGCGGATACCATTCAGGCTTTGGTTGGGATGATTTGCTTCTGTATCACATGTTGTTTAACAGTGGTGGCAATTACTCTTCTAGAGGATGGTCCAAGGACCGTCCAACTTATTATGGAGGCACGAGAACAACTTATAAACCGCCTACTTATAACAGCGAGAAGTTCCAGAATAAGAAGGTCCCCGGCTCAGTAGTGAAACCTAAAACTTCGACGTCCTCTACCGGTTCCATCACGAGAAGAGGTTCTTCTTCAAAGACTGGAATCGGTGGCACTTCCAGCGGCTTAAATTCTTCGAAGAACTCTAAATCTAGCTCAGGTTCGAAGTCCTCTTCGAGATCAGGCTCAAGCAAGAGTGGTTTTGGCGGATGAGTGATCAGCAGAGTGTATTTGAGATTCTAGATCAGTCTGAGCTTGAAAGAGGTCCGCGGGTTAAAGCGTTGTATGAGCTTGGGTTCACTTGGGCGGATCTTGAGGATGAAGAGTATTGGTTGGATGCAATTGCTGTAATGCGCAGGGACACTTATAAGGAGCTTGAAGAAGCCTCATCAAAGCTCTGGGCCATCCTCGATAAAGCGGTTCGCTATGTACATCTAAAGCGCGATTTGTATGAACTGCTTGGAATTCCCCCTGTACTTTGGGAGATGCTTGATGGGTGCCCTATGCCAGAAGAAGGATTCATTAGTCGGTATGCCAGATTCGACTTTGCCATAGCCCATGATGGGACGATTAAGCTGCTCGAACTGAATGCGGACACCCCAACAGGTTATGTGGAAGCTTCGATAGCTACACCATGGATCTGTGAGCAAGCTGGTGTGCAGAGTCCAAATCAAGGGATGAAGGAACAAGTTGCGGCAGCTTGGCAGGTAGAACGTCCGGATACCGCAGCTTGTGTCGCTTATGGATCTCATCTTGAAGATTCAGGTACGATTGAAGCATTAGTGAAGCACAGTGGTCTCGATATCCAGTGTGTGGATTGTCTTGATCTGTGGGTCGACAACGGAATTCTCAAGAATGGGGAGGACCGTGTGATTGAGCGGATGTTCGCCTTATATCCTAAAGAGTGGATGGCTGTTGATGAAGGCGGCGATGCCCTCGCCTATGCGGTAGAGCAAGGGAATCTTCAGCTCTTTAACGGCCCTCACAGTATATTGCTCCAGTCCAAGGGACTGGTCGCAGCAGTGTGGGGAATGTATGAGCTGGGCCTGCTATTCGATAAGGAAGAGCGAGAGACGATCTCGCACTATATTTTGCCTACTTATAATAAGCCTGTATTCTCAGGGAACTTTGTGTCCAAATCTGTTTTTGGTCGTGAAGGGGGTTCGGTGCGCATGTTTGATGATAGTGGTGCGTTAGAGCTTGAAGATGAAGACGGTTATGACAGTAGTCAGCTCTTCCCCTCTGTGTATCAAAAAAGAGCCGATTTAGCACGGATAACGACTTCAGAGGGTGAATTTCATTTACTGACAGGTATGTTCGTGATTAACGGGAAGCCTTGTGGTATGCTCGGCCGAGCGGGCGGATTGATTACAGGCAATGCCAGTCATTTTATTGCGTTGGGAGTGAGATAATTGGATAAGAGCAAGAAAGCCCGAATCGGAGCCTTATGTATGATGCTTCTGACGGTACTGTTGCTTAGCGCATGTTCCAGTAATCAGGGCAGTGTATTTGATACAGGAACAGCTGAAACATCAGATAGTGTAGCACGGGTACCGTGGGATTACAGGGTGGTAGAGAGTACCGTAGGGGATTTAATTGGGAGTGACATGACGGTTTTGCCGGATAATGAACTGCTACCGAATGATGGGAATTATGCTACTGGCGATAAAATTTGGACGCTTCAGTTCATGGACGCCGAGCTAATTACGGATGCCGATCAGAAGAACGAAGTTCGTCTGTCTTCATGGAGCACTATTAAGTCTTATGCAGATGAAAAAACAGCGGCAGAGGATCTTACCAATCTTAAAGTATCGGTAACCACTGATGTTGATCTTGTTGGGGTATATAAGACTAAATATAAGGATAAGACAAGAAACTTTGCGGTGCTTGAGCTCCCTTCAGGTAATCGGATTAAGCAGCCGATTGATGATGAACGCTATACAGCGCTAGAGAAACAGAAGACCGCTTCCGTAGTCCTTGAGGAAGTACATGATTTTGCCGACTATGATTCGGCGTATGCGAAATTTCGGGGGTGGGCGAAGTGATGATTGTGGTTAATTTGGTTGTGAGTGTATTTGTGATTATTCTTTTGCAAGTATTAGGCATGGTAATCTTTGGCTTGATGACTCCGTTTAAAGATATGGAGGAGCTGAAGAAGGGCAATGTGGCTGTAGCTTTGGCGTTAGGCGGCAAGTTTCTGGCAACGGCTATTATTATTGGGGTAGCAGCGTATACGAATACTTCAATTTTGCACATGATCATTTGGTTTGCGGTGGGTTATGTGTGCCTGATCGCAGCTTACTGGATTTTTGAATTGGCGACCCCAACCTTTAAGATTTCAGAACATCTGGAGAAGGGGAATGTGGCTGTAGGTACTATGCTTTGCTTGGTATTTATTGGAACCGCATTTGCGATTAGCAGTCTGATTGTTTAGTACGAATTTGCAATAGAACAACACAAAGGTTGCCCCGATCCATCCATCGAGCGGCAGCCTTATTGAAAATATAAGAAAGTATAAGTTTTACGTTATACATTATCCTTATATTTCTCGCATAAACGCTTACCGTCCTTAAAGG
>DJUJ01000135.1:3037-7609 GCA_002438345.1 Paenibacillus sp. UBA6285 | reverse complement strand
TCCACTTTTAATTCTAGCTCCAGATTTCCCTAATTGTTGAAGTTGGGACCGTGGTCTCGAGAAAAACAGGGAGGATTTCCCTAATTCTTTCCACACAACCTGTAAGACCAAAAATCCATTAATCTCTAACCCTATAACTGCCTAACTGCCCTATTAAGAATCTTGTGCTGAAACAGATGAGACGGACAAAAAAGCAAGACTAGTCGCCAATAACATGGGACTAGTCTTGCTTCTTTTTTGATTCCAGTAGCAAGTTATGCGTTATACTGCGCCTGGTGCAGACGGCTGTATATGCCACCGGCTTGGACTAGTTCTTCATGGCGGCCTTGCTCGGCGATGCCTTCTTCATTCACGACCATAATCCGGTCGGCATTCTTGATGGTCGTCAATCGGTGGGCGATGACGAGTGTGGTTCGGCCCACGGATAGATCCGCCAGCGATTGCTGAATCGCTGCTTCCGTTTCTGTATCCAGTGCGGAAGTAGCTTCATCCAGAATCAGGATCGGCGGATTCTTCAGGAACATGCGAGCGATCGCTAGGCGCTGCTTCTGTCCACCGGACAGCTTCACACCGCGTTCACCAATCACCGTATCCATGCCGTCTGGCAGATTCTGAATGAGATCTTCCAGATGGGCACGTCGAGCGGCTTCCCAGATTTCAGGTAGCTTTGCATCTAGCTTTCCGTAGGCGATATTCTCGCGAATCGTACCGGAGAACAGGAACACATCCTGCTGCACGATCCCGATCTGTTTACGTAACGACTCCAGCTTCATTTCACGGATATCGATGCCATCAATGGTGATAACTCCACCGGTGACATCATAGAAGCGAGGGAGCAGGCTACAGATGGTTGTTTTCCCTGCACCAGAAGGTCCAACAAAGGCAATCGTTTCTCCAGCCTTTACGTTTAGGTTAATATTTTGCAGAACCGAACGGTCCTCGTCGTATCCGAAAAAGACATTTTGGAAGGTAATATCACCGTGTAAAGTACTTACCTCCACAGCATCTGGCTTGTCGCTGATATCTGGCTCCGTATCAATAATTTCTAGATAACGTTTAAACCCGGCAATTCCTTTTGGATAACTCTCGATAACGGCGTTAATTTTCTCGATCGGACGGAAGAAGATATTGGACAACAGAATAAATGCCACAAATTCACCAATTTGGAGTTCTCCATTAATGAAGAACCAGGCACCGCTGATCATCACGAGGATCGTAATGAGGCGGGTCATCATATAGCTGACGGATAAGCTTTTGGCCATGGTTTTATAAGCAAGTAGCTTAGTCTTACGGAACATTTGATTATCTACTGCGAATAGCTCTTGTTCATGCTGCTCATTGGCAAAAGATTGCACAACCCGGATTCCGCCGACATTGTCTTCGATACGGGCATTGAAACTACCTACATTTCCAAAAAGCTGGCGATAGGTGGAAGTCATATTGCGTCCGAAGTAGATGATCACCCAAGCCATGATTGGAACGATAATAAAAGTAATGATTGCCAGCTGCAGATTAATATCAGCCATTAGGATGAAGGCGCCGACAAGTGTCATGATGGCAATAAATACATCCTCGGGACCGTGATGCGCCACCTCGCCGATATCATTTAAGTCGTTGGTGATGCGTCCGATTAGGTGACCTGTTTTATTATTATCAAAGAATCGGAAGGATAGTTTCTGGATGTGATTGAACATTTTTTTACGCATATCTGTCTCGATGTTAATACCTAGCATATGCCCCCAATAAGTAACGACATACTGCATCACCGTATTCAAAGCGTAAATAGCTAGAAGCGCGACACAAGCAATAAGAATTAGCGGCCAATCTTGACCGGGTAGCAAATCATCAATGAACTTATTGACAGCTACCGGAAAAGCTAGTTCTAGCAGACCTGCAAAGACAGCGCACGAGAAGTCCAATATAAATAGTTTTTTATATGGACGATAGTAGGAGAAAAACCTTCGAAGCATTCTGTTCACTCTTTTCTATGGATGATGTATGAGTTTGATTGAAATTGATTCTCAACTGCCTGATTATATGGATACTAAAGATGCCGTTCGATTTTGTCAATAAATTGGTTATAAAATTACTTAAGGCTTGTAACTTTTATAATAATAGTGGATGATGGTTCTTAATGCCATATTTCAAATCCTTGACAAGCTTTGCGCTTGGCGAGGTTATTTTTTTGCAATTTAGGAGGATACATGATGAAAGCATCGCAACGAGAAGGAACCATTCAGAATAGAGGCTTAACGGATTCCAAGTTTGATCGCTGGTTACTAGTGTTGGGAATTGTTTTTATCGCAGCAGCACTTAGAGCTCCTTTTACATCCGTTGGTTCACTGATACAAATGATTCAGGATGATCTAGGCTTATCGAACACTTTAGCAGGAGCTATTACCACTCTACCATTGTTGGCTTTTGCCATCTTGTCCCCGTTTGCTCCAAAGCTAGCCCACCGTTTCGGCTTGGCTAATGTGTTATTAATTGCTATGGTTATGCTGGCTATGGGAATTCTAATCCGGTCGGGATCTGGAGTAGGGCTGTTGTTCACTGGTACGGCGATACTCGGGCTTTCTATTGCAGTATGTAATGTACTGCTTCCGGGTCTGATTAAAGGGAAGTTTCCCCACAAAATTGGATTAATGACAGGTGTCTATACCGTCTCTATGAATTTATGCGCAGCAGTCGCTTCAGGAATTAGTGTACCGCTAGCAAGTAACGCTGGATTCGGTTGGAGAGGGACTTTGGCGATTTGGTTTATGATTGCTGCGCTAGCAACCTTGTTCTGGATTCCGCAAATGCGTAAGCTCGATCAAGGGACTGGAGCTAAAGGCTCGACTTCTAGCGGAAATATGTGGCGCTCTTCACTTGCTTGGAAGGTAACGATCTTTATGGGCTTACAGTCGCTGCTCTATTATGTTTTTATTGCATGGTTCTCTGTTCTCCTTGGTGAGCGGGGAATGTCATCAAGTCATGCAGGCTGGTTACTATCCCTGATGCAAATGGCTCAGCTACCTTTTACTTTCTTCGTGCCGTTGTGGGCAGGAAAGATGAAGAACCAGCGCATTCTGGTAATAATCACTGCTATTCTGTATTTCATCGGGATAGGTGGGATTTGGCTGGGCAGCAGTGCTTTAATGGCTGTCTGGGCGATATGCTTTGGTATTGCTGGAGGCTTTGCCTTTGGTCTTGTGATGATGTTCTTCAGTCTACGGACCAGAAGCACTCAAGAAGCTGCGGAGCTGTCTGGTATGGCTCAATCTGTAGGTTATGTGCTTGCTGCGATGGGTCCTGCCTTGTTCGGATGGCTACATGATGCAACGAATAGCTGGACGATGCCGCTGATTTTACTACTTGGTGCAAGCGTATTGCTGCTGGTTGTCGGACTAGGCGCAGGTAGTGATCGATATGTAGGAGATCGAAGATAGACATCTGATAAAAGTTTAAAAAGAGTGTATTGGCGCGGATGCAGCGCTAGTACACTCTTTTTTCGTGGCATAGGAAGGAATCACACCCTACATTGTTAGACTCGTTTGTAAGCGACCACCCGGATTCTTCGATAATCCATCACCCAGCGGTTATCCTGAAATAATGTCGGCTTCAGTTTCTGTTCCATATATGAGAGGACTTCTTCTCGTTCAGATGGTGTGAGGACACTTAAGATTCCATTAGCAAAAGTGCTCAACCAGCGCTGGAACCCTTGCTCTCCAGCCTCTAGTGGTGTTGGACGGTCGAAACAAAGGGCGAGGTCTACAGTCAGTCCATGCTGTTCTAGTAGTGTTGTATACTGCCCGATACTTGGGAAGTACCAAGGTAGCTGAAGCTTATCACTACACCCTATAGCGGAGAAAGCATTTGGAAGTTCAGNNCAGTAACGATGGAAGCGATATTGCCCAGCCCACCGAACTCAGCGACAAAACGTCCGCCTGTTCGCAGGCTAGCCGCGATAGAAGCCGCAGCTCCGTTCGCATCGGTCAGCCAATGAAGAGCAGCGTTACTGAACACAGCATCGACTGGCTGTTCCGCGACGTAGTTTTGCCCATCTGCTAAGATGAAGCTTAGCTGGGGATGCTTGTCACGGGCAGTCTGAATCATCTCATCAGAGGCATCAATCCCTGTTACAGTGGTACCGCTAGCAGCGATGGCTGCTGCCAAATCGCCAGTTCCGCAGCCCCAATCCATAATTTGTTCGCCGGGTTGGGGGCGAAGAAGCTCAATCAAAGACTCTCCAAACTGAGACACAAAGGCCATGTCAGTATCATAGGTTCCGGTATTCCACTGCTGGTTCATAAGTATTCGTCCTTTCTGATTTAGAATCACACAGACACTTTTGATGTAGCTACATTCTTTAATTATGTTGTACCATACCGAACTCTTATAAGTGAAATATATAAACTGAATAACTCTGATCGGTTTTACCTATATCAATTTGCAAATGTTATATCGCTGCTGTTAGATTTCACTGTACATCGTTTTAAAATATGTTGCTATTTATCCGAAAAAAGAGTATAGTCTTATGTACAGTGATTATTTCACTGGTGTACATAATGTGCGGTCGTGGCGGAATTG
>DJUJ01000135.1:350-3016 GCA_002438345.1 Paenibacillus sp. UBA6285 | reverse complement strand
GTTCGAGTCCTCTCGACCGCATCACCAAATAGGCTTATACAATTGCTCTTGAGCAGTTGTATAAGCCTATTTTTTATTTCTGAAGAAAATGCTGGTGGTCCAATTCTTGTTGTAACCATGCTTCGTTGCATAATGATGTAGGTTGAGTAAAAGGAATTACATTCCTCTAATGAAATTGCATTCAACTGATGAACAGTAGCTTCCCCCAACTAAACAAATAAATGGAACTATTATCAAACGTCTATAGCCATGTGCTATAGGCTTTTTTTCGCGGTCATGATCGGATCGGGATACTAAAATTGGGTATTTTTGTATTGACAATTATATCGGCTTCCGTAATAATGGTATTACGGAAGCCGATATATCGCTAACAGTAATAGAATGGAGATGGAATCATGCCTGAAAGCTCAGAAAGAGGAGCCTTAACGGAAGCTGTATTTTACATTTTATTGTCTTTATACACCGCAATGCACGGATACGCGATTATGCAGAATGTGAAGGATTTGAGCCATGGTCGAGTGGATCTTGGTGCGGGTACTTTATATGGAGCTATCAACACCTTGCTTGAGAAAAGCTGGATAAAAGCTGTAGAAGGGGAGGAAGGCTCTAGAAGAAAGGAATACGAAATTACCGATTTGGGGAAGACGGTGATTCAGGGGGAGCTTATCCGTTTGGAAGAACTGATTGCAAATGGGAAGAGAATAGCTGGAGGTGAGTCCAAATGAATCATGTGGTTCGCAAGCTGTTTTGGGACTTTGAGAAGGAAGAGCAATGGCTTAATGAAATGTCTGCCAAAGGGCTGGCCCTTTCAAGCTACTCATGGTACAAATATGTGTTTACTGAATCGCCTAAGAATGAGTATACGTATAGAATTGAGCTTTTAGATAATGTGCCTACTCATCCGGAAAGCATCGCTTACATCAAGTTTTTAGAGGAAAACGGAGTGGAATGTGTTAGTAGCTATTTTCGTTGGATCTATCTTAGAAAGAAGTCATCCGAAGGTGCGTTTGATATTTATACGGATTTGGAATCTAAAATAAAACACTTTAAGCGAATCAACACGCTATGGAATTCCGTAATGTGGTTAGAGTTCATTGTAGGGCTAGCCAACATTCTCATTGGGTTAACGAATTATTTCAATTCATCCAGCAGCATTAGTTTGGTAAATGTTATTCTAGGAGGGCTTTTAATCCTTTTAGGGCTTGTTTTTTTAATAGCTGGTGCACCTATCCGTAAGAAAATTAAGAAGCTTCAGCAGGAGAATTTAATAAGAGAATAGTGCTTTAAAGTTGATAAATGTACTTACAGCAAGCTTCCNNGATAATGCGCAATCTCTTTGATTTTCACAACCTATCATTTAGGACTCAACTATCAAGCTTAATTACCGAAAAAAAGGTATACTGGAATAGATTATGAGACGGTTCAAATGTTTGTCCCCATCTCAAAAGAGGAGGCTACACGGGTGTCTGAATTTCTTTTTAAGCAACTATACTTGCGGTCTTCTATAGGGGTTGCTGTAGTCTCTCCCAAGGAAGGGACCTTGATTCAATCCAATCCGGCGCTTTGTCTTATGCTTGGTTATTCTGAAGAAGAGCTTTTGAATATGCATTATCTAGATCTTATTTATCCAGACGATAAGACCGATGATGATCATTACATTATCCTGAACAAGCTGCTAGCAGAGCCTGAGACCGCCATTGAATTAGAAAGACGGTTCTTACGTAAGGATGGCGAAATGATCTGGGTAGCACAACATATATTTCTGATTCTTCAGGAGGACTCGAGTGAACCTCTTTTCTTGATCTCGGAACTAACGGATATCACCGACCGAAGACTTGCTGAAGATAAGATTGAGGAAGATCAACATTTATATAATTTGTTAACTCAAAATACGCCGGACATGATTTCTTTTGGCGACCCTGACGGAACTCTACACTATGTATCGCCTTCAGTACAGTTGCTTTTAGGATATCCTGCACATGATATGATAGGTACCAGAAGACCCGAATATTATCACGTAGACGATGCTCAAGAGATGATTGAACAAGGAAAGCTCTATTCGGATACGGATGTATTCACACGCAGAGTCCGTCATATGGATGGACATTATTTATGGATTGAGAGTTCTTCCCAGGTGGTGCGTGATGAGCAGGGTAATGTCAAGCAGATACTAACCATCGGCCGCGATATCACTCAGCGTAAGAAGTATGAGGATATGTTGGCAAAAGCTCAATGTCTTGCGAAAATGGGATCTTGGGGNNGTTTCTAGAGAGATGCGTACCATTTTTGGCTTTTCGGTGGATGACAGTAATCATTCTTATTTTGATTATAAACGTGTTCTTTCCTGTATTGATCCAGGTGATTTCAAAGGACTTGAAAAGCTAGTTCGTCAAACTTTAGCGAATGGGTCTAATGGCGAAGTTATGGTTCGAATTAATAGTGCAGATGGAAAATTGAAGTTTCTGGATGCGCACTGGGAAGTGATTAAAGACGAAGAAGGAAGACTGCTACAGATCAGTGGGATTGCCCAGGATGTGACTGAACGTCATCGAATGGAGGAGCAGCTGCGTGAAAACGAACAGAACTATCGTCTGCTTTCTGAAAATTCAATGGATTTCATTTCACGGAATGCAGCGGACGGTCACCTTACCTATCTGTATGCATCA
>DJUJ01000135.1:0-305 GCA_002438345.1 Paenibacillus sp. UBA6285 | reverse complement strand
CCACATCGGAGGAAATGCATGGAACCAAAGGTATAGATTACATACATCCTGAGGATAAGGACAAAGTGGTGTCATATCTTAGCAGTTGCATGGAAGGTAAGAAGCTCGAACCTGTGACCTTCCGGTTTCTGTGCGAAGATGGATCATACATCTGGACGGAGACAACACTTCGATATATTTACTCCGAGACCTTTGGTGGGCAGGAACTTGTGTGTGTAACCCGTGATATTTCGGAACGGACGCGCCATTTTGAAGAAATAGAGAAGTTAAGTAATGAGCATGCTCTGATATTGAATTCGGTTTCT
>DJUJ01000228.1 GCA_002438345.1 Paenibacillus sp. UBA6285 | reverse complement strand
TCTACCTTTGTTGATGCTCTTTCTCTACTTCATCATGAGAAAAGCTTCTTTGTTATTTCGCAAAGTACAAAATCGGCTAGACGGTGTGAATGGTGTAATTCAGGAGAATCTTACGGGTATTCGCCTAATCCGAGTGTTCGTGCGTATGGGACATGAGATTGGGCGTTTCACGGTGTTTAGTGGGAATTTGATGAAATCTACGGTATCTGCGCTACGTCTGACGGAGACGACGATGCCATTTGTTATGCTTATTGTGAATGCAGCGATCATGTCGATCCTATGGTTTGGACGGATTGAGATTGCCAACGGGGATGCCACTTTAGGAGAAACCGTAGCAGTTATTAATTACTCTTTACGAACCATTGGAGCGTTGTCTGCTATATCTGGCCTTGTTGTAACATTTTCCCGTGCACGTGCCTCATCTCAGCGTATTACAGAAGTGATGGAAGCTGGAGCTGGGATTCGTGAAGGGGGGACTTTACAAGGTAAGCCAATTCAGGGCAATGTTAAATTTGAAGGCGTTTGCTTCAAATACCCTAACAGTGATATCTCTGTCCTAGAGGACATTACTTTTGAAGTTTCTGCTGGAGAGCGAGTAGCGATTATGGGAGCAACCGGATCAGGGAAGTCTTCTCTTGTCGGTCTAATCCCACGTTTATATGAAGAGACAGATGGCAGTATTTTTATTGACGGTGAAAAGAGTACCGATATCGATATTTCCAGACTGCGACGAGCGATTGGTTATGTACCTCAGGAATTGCAGCTTTTCAGCGGATCTATTCGCGATAATATCGCATGGGGCAATGAACACGCCACGCTGGCGCAAATCAAGCAAGCGGCAGCTGCCGCACAAATTCACGCAGCAGTGATGGATTTGCCCAAAAGTTATGACACGATGCTGGGTCAGCGAGGGGTTAATCTGTCTGGTGGGCAAAAGCAGCGATTAACGATTGCTCGGGCGCTTGTAAGAAAACCAGCAATTTTGATCCTTGATGACAGCACCAGTGCGCTTGACGCGGTTACGGAAGGGCGTCTGCTGGAGGCACTGAAAGACATATCCTGCACAACCTTCCTGATTACCCAAAAAATCAGTTCAACGGCATCTGCCGATCTGATTCTGCTGCTGGACGAAGGGCGCTTAATCGGCAAAGGCTCGCATAAGGAACTAATGGCAAGCTCTGAGCTGTATCGAAGAATTTATGAATCACAGGTAGAGGAGGCGAAGCAGCATGTTCAAAGCATTATTTGAACCCTTTCGTCACCCTAAACCCGTAATTGAGCTTGGAGCAGGAAGAAGCCTTGGTTCAGCTGCTGGAGGGAAGCCAAAAGCAAAGGCGAAGGACTGGGCTGGCACACTGATGCGGATTTGGAGCTATCTTGCCGAGCGTAAAGCTAAGCTCTTTCTCGTCCTGTTAATGGTTGTCTTTAGCTCAGCATTAGCGTTGCTCGGACCCTATATGATTGGTAGAGCGGTGGATGATTATCTGGAAAGTACTGGCGGCCGCTCATGGGTTATTTTTCTGACAAGCCTCGCCTGTGTGTACATTTTTTATTCTCTGACTTCTTGGCTGCAAAATATATGGATGATCGAAATTGCTCAGGAAACTGTATTTCGGATGCGTACGGAGCTATTCTCCCATCTGCATCGTTTGCCTATCTCATTTTTTAACCGGAGACAGCAAGGCGAAATAATGAGTCGTCTTACCAATGATATTGAGAACGTTAGCTCTACGCTGAATAGCTCGGCTATTCAGATCTTTTCCAGTGTTTTGACGTTGCTTGGAACGGTTGGTGTAATGCTGTGGCTCAGTCCTCTTCTGACACTGCTCACGTTCCTGGTCGTGCCCTTGATGTTATTTGGTATGCGCTGGATTACACGACGTACGGGTCCACTTTTTAAAGAACGTCAACGCAATGTAGGTGAGTTAAACGGTTATATTGAAGAGACGTTATCCGGACAACGGATAATCAAGGCTTTTTCACAAGAGGAGCGAGTCATCACTGGTTTTCATGAGCGCAACGAGCGAATCATGCTCTCTGGATATTGGGCACAGTCCATTTCTGGGTTCATTCCTAAGCTGATGAATGGACTTAATAATCTGAGCTTTGCTATTGTTGCTGGAGTCGGTGGTTTGCTAGCAATTCGCGGGGCGATTACGGTCGGAGTGATTATCGTATTTGTTGAATACACGCGTCAATTTACTCGTCCGCTTAATGATTTAGCGAATCAGTGGAATACGCTGCTGTCGGCGGTTGCGGGAGCGGAAAGAGTATTTGAAGTGCTGGACGAAGAGACTGAGGCGAAAGATGAAGGTGCAGCCACTTCGCTGGATAAAGTTGAGGGTACAGTGAAGTTCGAAAAAGTATCTTTTTCATACGATGGAGGTTCTAACACGCTGCACAATATTAGCTTTGAAGCGAAGCCTGGCGAGATGATCGCCTTGGTAGGACCTACCGGTGCCGGCAAAACAACACTTATAGGGCTGTTATCCCGTTTCTATGATCCTAATCAGGGAAGGATTACGCTGGATGGCTTAGATGTCACTTCGATTCGGCGTGAAAGCCTGAGGAGCCATATGGCGTTTGTATTGCAGGATTCCTTTTTGTTTAAAGGCAGCATCCGCGATAATATTCGTTACGGGAGACTGGATGCTTCCGATGAAGAGGTCGAAGCGGCGGCCAAGCTGGCTAACGCTCATTCTTTTATTATCCGAATGCCTGAGGGATATGATCGGATGCTCTCAGTAGATGGAAGCGGCATAAGCCAAGGACAGAAGCAACTTCTCTCTATTGCGAGGGCTATTCTTGCCAACCCTTCCGTGCTTGTCCTAGATGAAGCAACTAGCAGTATCGATACGGTGACTGAAATCAAGATTCAGGAGGGGCTGCAAGCGCTCATGAAGGGGCGGACCAGCTTCGTTATTGCCCATAGATTAGGTACTATCCGCGCAGCTGACCGAATTCTTGTTCTTCAAGGGGGCAGATTATTGCAGCAGGGCTCTCATGAGGCGTTGTTGAAGCAAGGAGGCCTGTACAGTGAGTTGGTGCAGGGCGGCCGGAGAGAGGCGCTTGATAAAGCTGAGCATTAAACTGTGCATAAAAAGGCGAGAGTTTTCAAGGAGTCGCAAGTTGCGTCCGTAAAACCTCTCGCCTTTATGTATTGTTTGTGTATCCAACATGCATATGAAGTGAGTCGTCAGATGGTTTGATTGCAGAATGTGCAATAGATTTCGATTCAATCTTCCGTTCTATATTCCTATAGTCAGAATTAATTAGCTACTTTTAAGTTTTGCTTCTTAGGAGATCGTTTCCTGCGCTGCGGCCTGTTTCGCTTTTTGTTTCTCCTTGAACCGAGGACCAACATAATTGCGTTTGCGGTCTCTTGCTAGAATCCAACCGCCAAGGAAGGTCATACCGGCTGCAAAGAGCAACAATCCACCGCCGAAATGTAGCCAGGCGAAATCTGGAACGACAGTATCGTCACCATGCATGGATATGTAATTAAAAATATCATCCTTCATCATTAGAAAGCCCTTCATTGCAATTAAACCCGGAAACACAAGAATAAGGATGGCAATGAAGCGTGAAATTAACAGTTTCATAAGTGTCTCCTACCCCTCTTAGCCCTTTAGATTCATCCATATGATAACGCTTTAGTAAGAAAAAGTCCATTTGGATATGACGTTTATAAGTTTTGTAATACTCTGAAAAGAGAGTACAATATACATTGTAAAATGAACTTACGTGTAATGACTGGAGGATACATATCATGACAATTTCATGTGACGTGGCCATACTTGGCGGAGGAACCGGCGGATATGTGGCGGCCATTCGCGCTGCACAGCTTGGAAAGTCCGTCGTCGTCGTCGAAATGGACAAACTGGGAGGAACCTGCCTGCACCGTGGCTGCATTCCTAGCAAATCGCTACTCCGTAGCGCAGAGGTATATGCTGAAATCAATGAGAGCGAGAGCTATGGCATTGAGACAAGCGGTGTACAGCTTGTATTCCCTAAAGTACAAAAGCGCAAGGAAGCGGTAGTTGAACAACTTCATCAGGGCGTACAATATTTGATGCGCAAAAATAAAATACAAGTTATAAAAGGCAAGGGGCGCGTGACAGGTCCCTCTATTTTTTCCCCGCGTAGCGGTGCTGTAGCTGTGGAACTAGACGACGGTGAAATGGAAACAGTAGTCTCTAGCCATCTTATTATTGCTACAGGATC
>DJUJ01000003.1:45220-51301 GCA_002438345.1 Paenibacillus sp. UBA6285 | reverse complement strand
TCTGAGGCAATCTAAAGCGGATTTATTAATTGGTGAATGAGTTCGAAGGCCTAGATTATGCACTTAAATCATGTATGAAATATGTATAGGGAAAACCTCCCTATAATTACTCACTAGATGCTGGAAATCATGGATTATAAGGAAATACTCCCTATAAATCAGCCAAAAACCTTATTAATGGTCAAAACTATCTATATTATAGGGAGGATTTCCTTGAAATTCTAAATTCAGAGGTATCCATTTGCTACGAAGACATCTAAACAACTTATCTATCTACATTGCGTTGATAAGCGCAGCTATATCACCCTCTATCAGCTTCAAAGCGCTTCTCCAGAAATCGATGGAGTGAACATCCACATTCATAATCTTCGCAACATCTGCGATGTCATGCTTGCTCGTTGCACTTAAGAACTGGTGATAACAGGCGACGAAATCCTCGCCTTTTTCTAAATATTCCGCGTACAGCCCTTTCGAGAATAGTAGACCGAAGGAATAAGGAAAGTTCAAGAATTCATTACCGGCGATAAAATATCCAATCTTACTCATCCACATATACGGATGGATCGTATCCAGATCAATGCTGTCACCATAAGCTTCCACCATACAGGCAATCATCAACTCGTTTAGCTCTTGAACAGACAGCGGGCCTAATGTTCTTCTCTCATATAGTTTAAGCTCAAATAAATAACGGGCATAGAAGTCAACAAGATAATAACCAGCATCGGAAATACTTCTTTCCAATATAAGCAGTGCTTCCTTCTTGGTCGAACTAGTGATTAGTGCCTGATTTACGATCGTCTCGCAAAAAATCGAAGCCGTTTCGGCAATCGGTATCGGATAATCTGTGTTCAGCATCGTTTCTTTCGTCAGACAGGAGCTATGATACGCATGACCGAGTTCATGGGCAAGGATGCTAATATCCATGGCATTTCCGGTGAACTGAGTCATGATTCTGCTCTCCCCAATAGGAAAAATATCAATACAGAGCCCATAGCCCCCTTTACCCGCTCGCGGTTCAGCATCAATCCATTGTTGATCAAAAGCTTTCTGAGCAAAACTAGCTAATTCTTCACTAAAAGTTGTGAAGCTGGCGACAATGGTGTCTCTTGCATCAGAATATGTAATTTTCCCGTTCTCTGCACCTACAGGTGCGAAAATATCATAAAAAGGTAACCTGCCGGGATAACCCAGCAGTTCAGCTTTCTTTTGATAATAAGTATGAAAGGTTGGAAGACTTTCTTTAAGTGCTGTGAGCATAGCCGATAAAGTTCCAATGTCCATTCTCGATGTTACTAGCACCTTTTCCAGAGGAGTCTGATATCCCCGCATGCCATAAATCGTTATGGCCTCACCACTAATCCCATTCAAGCAGGCCGCACAGACATCCGCAATACGGCTGTAGGCTTCAGCCTCAGCTTCATAAGCTGCTTTTCTTAATGCAGCATTATTCTCGTAGGCCATACTTTTCAGCTCCGCGAGTGTCACTTGTCTGGTTTCACCTTCCACCACGATATCTGCAAGTGTACTTGAAGTTCTCTCCATGTAGAGTCTGCTCCATGCTTTAGAACCCGTGCTCTGCATTCTGCTGATCGCCACTTCGACCTCTTCACTCAAATCATAGCGTGATTGTAACAGAAGTTCTTTCAAATAGAATTGATGCTCCATAAGATAGGGCGAGCTGATTATAAGCTCATCTATATGATCACAAGAACTAACCCAACGTTTAAAACCCGCAACTACCCCAGTAATCTCTGAACTCAAATGTTCAATATCATCAGCAAGATTCATGGCTTCCTCACAACGGCTATCTGCACTAAGCGTTAACTCTGCATAGGCTAATAAACATACATACACACTTTTATAATCATTGTAGAGTCTTAAAAAGTCTTCGATCGCTGCGGTGGAAACTCCCTCACGCTTTAGATTGCCCTCAGCCCAAGCTTTTAAATCTATAATATGTTGACTGAGTAGCTCGCGATCCCCTCTCAACTTCTCTGATTCAAACGAAGGGTATAAGCTATCCAAATTCCATGTCATATTCATTCGAAAACTTCTCCCCTACTTCATTGGCCATCTCCAGATTTCTTCATTATACCGTCCTTAGCGGATAAAATCTGTACACTACCTATGCTTTCAGTAGGGCGTAAGAACACAAAAAAAGGACCCCGCCAACGTTCGGCAGGGTCAAGGTCTATATTATAAGGGGGTTATGTGATTACTATAAACCTCGTAGCTTAAGAGAATATGAAGAGTACATAAAGATTATATTAATCTGACCATTCAATAGATAGATAGCTTCTACTGGACTGACTCCTAATGCAAAAAAAGGACCCCGCCAACGTCCGGCAGGGTCAAGGTTTATATTATAAGGGGGTTATGTGATTACTATAAACCCTTTAGCTTAAGAGAATATGAAGAGCACATAAAGATTTGATTAATCTGAAATCATCCCTTATTGACTTAAAACTGAAGGATTATTTCTTGCCTTAGTAATCTGAATCCCAATATATATTAAAAGGAACAACACCATGAACCCAGCGGAATAACGATACATCATCCCATAATCGGATGCCGACGAGATTGCCCCAAGAATAATGGCCCCACTGGCTACCCCTAAGTCTGTTGAGTTATAAAACATACTGTTCGCCATGCCATACTGTGCAGGTGTAGATGTCCGAAGCATCCAGGCCTGAATAGTTGGCTGGATAGCTCCAAAGCCAAGTCCATAGAGCAGTGCGGATACAATGAGCATTGGCATGGATGTCGTATACGAGAGCACCGTTAAGCTTGCGACGACACAAACCGCAGCGGGAATCAGAACAGCAGCAGGTCCTCTTTTATCAAATAGTCTGCCGGAGATAGGTCTAATTATGATGATCGTAATCGCGTTAAATAAGAAGAACAAACCCACTTGCTCTAAATGTACCGATTCGCCGAATAAAGCGATAAAGCTTAGCAAGCCTCCGTAAGTAATCGCGAGCAGTACATTCAGTATTGCAGGCAATACTAGCTTGGTATTAAAAGGAGCCTTGAGAGGTTTAGTTGGTTCATGGGATCGCTCAATAGGTTGTTTTTTGGAGTGTGCCGGAAGTGAGCGTGAGAAGAACAGAACTGGAAATGCAAGAAGCAAGGTAAAGGTTCCGATTATAGCCAGTGTTCCAAACCCCGATTGCTTCATTACGTTTAAGCCAATCATGGGACCAATGGACATCGCAAGACTGGTAGATAAGCCGAAATAGCCGATCCCTTCGCCCATTCTTTTGCTAGGAATAATCTGTGATACAATCGTTGGAATAATCGTGCTGGCAATCCCGAACCCAATCCCATAGCCTACTCGCATCAGCAGTAATGACCCAATTGAGTCTGCTACAACATAGAGGCTGGTTATGCCCGCCGCGATAGCTAAGCCAATATATAATAATACATTCCGACTAACCTTCCTCATCAGAAAAGCAGTCATGAAACGCGAGGCAATCGCCGTTAACGCAAAGACACTTGTAACCAGACTGACCATAATATCTCCGACCTGAAATTCACCTTTTACATAAGACGGAAATGAAGATAGCAACATCTGTAAATTCATAAATAAAAATAAAGCACTAAAGGTTAAAGCAATAAAAGATTTAGTCCAAAGTTTCGTACGTGGTTCTTGTTGTTCTAACATCACTCATGTTCCTACTCTCCATCATTGATTTGATCGATATGATTGTTTATTCTTAGCAGCAACCCCATGAGCAGCTCATATTCATCACTGGAAATACAGTTTTTAATCTCCTCTGTTACCTGATCCTCTATAGGAAAGGTTTCCTTAATCAGAGCTCTTCCTTTTTCCGTAATATAAACTTTAAAAGAACGTCGATCATTCTCCCCAGTTCTTTTATAGATCAGTCCTTTTCCCTCCAAGTGATCCAGAATTCGCGTCGTAGTTGGTTTATCCTTACCCGAACGCTTCGCGATGTCCTTCTGAATCAGCCCTTCCGTTCTGTCGACTTGAAAAAGAACTGACCATTGCTCTGGTGTTATATCATACTCTTTTAGCCCATTTTGGAATAACGCGCTTAGTTTACGATAGGTCGTTCCCATCATAAAACCTAACGTAAGCTCGGATTGGTTATGCTTTGTCGTCATGATCAGCCCTCTTCTCATTTCATCTTCGTTTTCAATAGTTGCTTAAACAATTATATTCTAGACAACTATTTTTGTAAAGGTGAAGCAAAATCATAAACTAACTATTATTAAGTTGCTTGACAAAGTAAACTTGATCAGGTATTATTATCTCATATTAAAGATACTTAACTTAAAGACAACTAGAGCGTAGCACTCTTAAATTATTTATTTGAAGGTTGTGTAATACATGGGATTTCTAGACAAACTATTTGGTAAAACAAAAATCGAGGAGGAACAAACAATGTCAAAATTAAACATCGGAATTATTTTAGGAAGTACTCGTCAAGGTCGTTTAAGCCCACAAGTAGGAGAATGGGTTAAAAAGGTTGCAGATGCACGTGGAGATGCTAATTATGAGATCGTAGATATCGCGGACTTCAAACTTCCACTAATGGGTGAGGTAGATGCCACTGAGCAAGCAACTGCTTGGAATACAAAGCTTGCTTCGTTAGACGGTTTCGTATTTATCGTTCAAGAATACAACCACAGTATTTCCGCATCACTGAAAAATGCACTCGACTACGCGCGTGAAGCTTGGAACAACAAAGCAGCGGGTATCGTAAGTTATGGTTCCGTTGGTGGCGCTCGTGCAGCTGAGCATTTGCGTGGAATCTTGGGCGAATTGTCTGTAGCAGACGTTCGTGTACATCCTGCCCTGTCCCTGTTCACTGATTTCGAGAACGGTTCTGTGTTCAAACCAGCAGACCTGCACCTTACCAATGTGAATGGCANNCTTGGAGCGGTGCACTCAAAACTCTACGTTAAGATCAACCCCTTAATATTATGAAATACACCTCTTGGAATAGACATTGGATAAACCATGGTTTGTCCGGTCCATTCTAGGAGGTGTATTTTTGGTGTGATCAGGGAGAATTTATTATGTGGTTATGCTTACTTTATCGTAAACAGAGAAAACAAGGGAGACTAGTATCAATATCAGCTTCTCTCCACCTTAATTCCTATAAATCTTGAATTTGTTTATTTTGTCGTGCAAATCCTCTGCCATATGAGACAGTGATGCTGATGATACCGATATCTCTTCCATTGATGCTAGTTGTTCTTCGGTAGCTGCCGCAATATTTTGTGTACCAAAGGCAGTCATTTGCACAACTTCATTTATCGATTCAACAGAGCCTACTACCTGCTCGGTTCCCGAAGCCAAACCATGAACTTCAGAAGAGACTTCCTGGATCTGACCAGCTACCCTCTCTACTGACTCTTCAATTTGAGCAAATGATAGACCCGCTGAATTAACCGTCTCAATTCCACTCGAAACCTCATTGGATGCCCGTTCCATGTATTGTACCGCCTTGCTTGTATCCGACTGTATGGTGCTGATCAGTAAGGATATTTTATTGGCAGAACCTGACGATTGCTCAGCCAGCTTGCGAACCTCACCAGCGACAACAGCAAACCCTCTACCATGATCACCGGCCCTAGCAGCCTCGATTGCTGCATTGAGCGCAAGCAGATTAGTTTGTGCTGCAATTTCTGTGATGGCGTCAACTATTTCATCAATCTCTTCGGATTGTTGTTCCAATCCATGAATAATATTGCTCAGATCTTGAATCGCTACATGAATTGAACTCATTTGATTTACAGCGGTATGGATAGCTTCGTTTCCTTCGAAAGATTTGCCTGAAGTATGTACGGCTGTTTCCGACATTCTCTGCGTACTTCGCAAAATATACTGTACGCTGTCTCCCATTTGTCTCAGCGTTTTTGCCATCTCCTCAACCGCATGAACCTGCTGATCTGCACCTCCGGCTACCTCCTGAACGTTCGTGGCAATAGTCTCGCTAGCCGTGCTTGTCTGTTCTGAATTTGCCGTAAGTTCAACCGAGAACGCTGCAACCTGTTGCGAAGTCTCCGAAATTTGGCCGAATAAATCTCTTAACACCTGCAGCATGTCAT
>DJUJ01000003.1:0-45198 GCA_002438345.1 Paenibacillus sp. UBA6285 | reverse complement strand
CTGTACGGCTTGTACCGGCTTTACAATCATTCTAATAATTATGATTCCGATAATAGTGCAGATCACACTAGCGATAACAGACAGGATAATCGATAGCAGAAGGCTTTGGTCGGCTTCCTTCCTGGCTGATTCGTTGATGGTAGCGGCACTGGCCATAAGTTTGTTTTCCAGTTTGTCACCTAAAGATGTAATTATATTCATTGACGGTACAACACTTTTTTTATAATGGTCATAAGCTTCCTTATTGCGGTTGACAGCTCCCAAAGCGAATGCTTCTGATATGGTTTCGATGTAAGAAGAATATTCTTCTTTAATATCGCTTACAATTTTCTTCTCATCTGCCGTAATTCCAGCTGCGAGCAGCTTGTCCAATATCTTTGTATTTGAATTCTTCAAATTCTCAAAATTAGTTTCTAAGTCTTTCGCTTCCTGTCCCGGTATAAATTGCATCGATTGGAACAGAATAGTTCGCATCGACTGGTTTTGAAAACGGTACTTCAAAAATTCAGCTTGAGGCACCAATCGTTTGGAGTACATCTCAGATGTGCCTTCAGCAAGCTTCGTCAATGAAAAATATCCAATTACCGTTTGCGCTCCCATGGCGACGATAAACACTCCGATCAACAGAAACAGTTTTGTTGCTACTTTCAGATTACGCACTGTCTTATCCCCTTCTCCATCAAGTAACTTATCTTAATCATGATAGAGCAAGGGTATTAAAACATCTCTAACATAAGTATTAGGAATTTATGTTTTTTCTTCATATGTTTAAAATTCATTTCAGAGAAAATTTATAGCCTATTCCCCAGACCGTTTTGATATATTTCGGATTTTTGGGATCCAGTTCAACTTTATTCCTGAGCTTCATAACATGCACATCGATTGAGCGCTCATTCACTAACGTATTAATTCCACGCAAATAAATAATCAGTTCCTCGCGTGTGAATACCCGCTCGGGATGGTTATACATGAGCTTCATAATTTCAAATTCAGTAAAGGTTGTCTCCACCAGCCTTCCCCCAACTTTAATCGACCGGTACTCATGTTCAATAACAATACTTTTATCTTCTGGTCTGTAACCTCCGATATTTTCGTATGGTTCTAGGCGGAGAGGAGCTTGATTTGCTCTCCTTATAAGGGCATTCATCCTCGCCAACAGCTCTTTCATGCTGAAAGGCTTGCACAAAAAATCATCAGCTCCGGCGTTCAACGCTTCCACGCGGCTGAGGACATCCGTATTCATAGATATGATTACAATTGGCACTAAGGAATCTTTACGTATCTCCCTAGATACCTCCACACCATTTAAATCTGGTAACACTAGATCAATAATCACAAGATCAGGATGAGAATATTTAACGAGGTAAAGCCCCTCAGATCCAGTGCCTACTCTGTCAACTATGTTTCCTTCCTCTGAGAGGTACATCTTTATCATATCGCCGATAATCGCGTCATCTTCAATCAGAATTACTTTCATTGTAAAATAATCCTCTCACGATAATATGCATTCGCACTATCGCCATTAAATTCATTGTCTAAAAAATATTGCAAAGAAGAAGATATCCATTGAAGCTCTAGCTCCAAATTATCCATTTCAGTCTGAACATCAGCACCTTGTTCCAAAACTATTTCAAGCTTCTCCGCAGCTACCAGCAGCCGATCGGCGCATATGTTTCCTGCAACGCCCTTTATTGTGTGAAGCATTCTGAGCGCTCGAGAAAAATCATTATGGATCAAAGCCTCCCGCAGTTGTTCTGCAAAATGGCTATAGTCACGTAAGAACATAATAAACATATGACGCATGATATGTTCTTTTCCACCAACTCTTTGCAAAATAACTTGGAAATCTATTTCCTTGAGCTGAAAAGTCCCCGATTCTCTCTGCTGTCTGTTTCCAAAGCTTGCATTATATTCGACTAATGTTTGCCATCTGTTCAGTAACGAAATCAGATAATCAACCTGAAGTGGCTTTGTTAAAACACCGTTCATCCCAACACGATAGTACATTGCATGCTCTTCCTTTACGGTATTTGCAGTCAAAGCGATGATCAGTAGTTGATCATACTTCTGGTTCTGTCGGATCTTTTTCGTAACCTCTACTCCATCCAGCTCAGGCATATGAATATCCAATAAGAGCAAATCCCACTGACCTTTATCCAGCAAACAGAGAACCTCATTACCATCATTTGCAACGGATACCTGAAAACCATATAGCTTAAGTAGCTCTGTGACGACAATCTGATTGATCTCATTATCTTCCGCTAGCAAAATTCTCCGCTTATACTCCGGCAAGGAATAGACCTCCCTTCCGTGAACATTCGAGACCGAATCTGCTTCTTTCCAAAACAAGGATCTCATGGCCTGGTACAGGCCGTTGCGGCTAACCGGCATCACAATAATGGTATCAGGGTGCAGGTTCTTCGGCAGTTTCATAATTTCATCACGGACTGAAGCCGTTGCAATAGCGACAAAACGAACAGGATGTGCAAAAACCGTTTCCTGAAGATGCAGCCAATCCTTCAGTCCTTCCCCATCATCCATACTTAAATCCGCCAAAATAACTTCAACAGGTATGCGGGAAGGATCCATTTCCAGTTTGCCGCATGCGAGAACATGAAAATTCATCGATTCCAGCATAGAACATAATCCGTTTCTAACGGTAGCATTGCTCTCAATGACAAGCACTTTTGTTTGTGAAAACTGAATTTGTTCGTCCCTTTGAAGAAGATCATCAGACAGTGCGTATTCAAATGGAATAGTAAACGTGAACTTGCTGCCACGACCGGGTTGACTGCTAATTTCAATATTTCCCCCCATCAACTCTACAAAGTATTGGCAGATGGGGAGTCCTAGTCCCGTTCCTTCACTCTTTTGTCTGGAATAATGTCTGACCTGCATGAAAGGCTCAAACAGATGATTGATTTGATCGCTTGTGAGTCCGATGCCCGTATCTTCAACAGAGAATTCTATATGAATGATATCTTCTTCATATCTTACGGGTTCAGCTTTGACGTATATATGCCCACTATCCGTAAATTTAATGGCATTATTAATCATATTGATGAGAATTTGCTCAATACGCAAAGAATCCCCGTTAAGAATTCCCGGAATATCCGCGGATGTGTCAATAATAAACTTCAGCTGCTTCTGTCCGACAAGCGCGGCAAGAATATCCGATAACTCCTGCATCAATTGATGCAAATTGAAATTAACCTTCTGCAGCTCTATTTTCCCAGCCTCAATCTTGGAGAAATCGAGAACATCATTAATAATGCCAAGTAAGGTATGGGAGGATGAGAGTATTTTGTCCAAATAGTCCTTTTGCACCGGAGACATTTCCTGCCTTGACAATAGATCTGTGAGTCCGATAATTCCACTGATCGGGGTACGTATCTCATGACTTATCCGGGCAAGAAAATCACTTTTGGCCTTATTTGCTTCATCAGCCGCCCTGCTTTTCTTTATATGGGAAATATCATGGGCGGTGCAAGTAATCCCAATAACCTCCTGGTTCATGTTGTAGAACGGAGATAGTGTGATATCATATTCATGCTCTCTCCGTGCAGAGCTAAAACTGTATTCAAAGCTCTCCATCGTTCTTCTGGAGATCACTTGGTTGAAGTAATAGAGCCATTTCTCTACATATTCTCCCGGCGGTATCAGGTCTGTTAACCTTGTCCCGATGAGGTTTTCAGTCGAGATGTGAAATGTTTCAGCTACTTGTTTATTCACGGACGTAATACGCCCCTGTACATCTAGGCGAACAATGAAATCTTGCGAGCTTTCAACGAGGGAACGATATAATTCCTCGCTTTCCTTAAGCTGCTTCTCTGATTGCTTGCGCTGAGAAATGTCTATCACAGAGCCAATGACTGAGCCGACGATTTGATTATAAAGCACAGGCTTTAATGTAATAAGCAAAGTATGTTCCTCTAAAAGTATCTCAAACGACAGATGCTCCCCTTCCCAAGCCTTTTCTTTCTGATATTGCATGAAATGGCTTAGCTCTTCCGGAAATATCGTTACTTGATCAATAGTTTTTCCTGCGATGTCGCTATAAGAAATTCCTAGTTCGGAGCAAAGCGAGCCGCCGACGATTTTATATTTAATTTTCCCGCTTTCTTTGGTTAATTTATAAATAAACCCGGGTTGTAAGTGTAAAATCTCCAATAAATCACATTGAAGTTCATCGAACCGCTGCTTTAGCTTTTGGACGTTGTACATATAATACAGCTTTGCCGCAATAAACATGCCGGATGCCTGGTAAATAAGTAAAAATTTCCAACTGGCACTTAATGATAAGGGAATCTCCATAAACTCATTATATAAGATCAGCAAGAGATTTGAGGCCGTAACGGAAACCATCCACTGAATCCAGTAATGCTTGAGAAGTCGCACGGATATATTGCTTGTGATTAGGATTAGCGAAACGAGCGCTGTTCCTTGAATGATTATCAGCATAGAAGGATCATAGGAAATCCAAAAAAGTACAATTATGAACGCCGTAATTACTGAAGCAAAAGGACCGCCAATATAAGCCGAAATCAGGATGGTAATTGTCCTTAGATCCACAATATAGAGATTATTAAACTGATGCCCAGCATACAATAAAATGATGCCCACAATCCCTTGGTAAATCCCCACCTTCCAGGTATATACAGTGACCTCCTTCAGATTAACATTCACTCTCATCAAAAAATGCTCGAAAAAAAACGTAAAAATAGTCAATAAACAAAAGCTAAGAATTAAATCCCGGATCATAGATTTCCCCACTCATAAAAGTAAAATATTGTAATTCCGAAATCGTTTTCCTATTAATTATATTATATGTAAAAAAGGCCGAACAATAAACACCGTTCGACAAAATTCCACATATTCCATTATATCTTGCGATAATTTTTACTATAAATCTAAATTGTTGCAAAACATCCTCTTATGATATTTGTTTTTTATTAGTTAAATTAATATAAAATACATATTCGTTGTACAAGCGGGAATAATGGAAACAGGAAATGTAAATATAAGGAGCCTACGTATGCAAAAAAACAATGATAATCAAATTGTTTACCCTGCCTATGATGGGAAAGACCCGCAGACGTATGTAAACCAGATCATGGAGCTTCTACATCACCCGCCGGATCTGATATGTAGGAAGCTATCCTTATCAGCAAACCATTACGGATATTGTATTTTTATCGAATCATTGGTCGACAAGAACAAAATTGAACATGAATTACTTCGTTATCTGTCTGAAGGTGCACTTCATGGAGAATGGAACATCTCCGGCGATCTATTGAATACATTACAAGACAGAATCCCGATTAGTTCTGTATCAGTTACTGCAGATTCCCAGAAATGCGTCCAAAGTCTACTGCTGGGCTCCTGTCTGCTAGTCATCACGGGAAACATACATATTCTAGTAATAGATACTTCCCAAACGCCTCACCGAAGCATATCCCAACCGCTGATGGAATCGACGATCCAAGGGCCACAGGAAGGCTTTACCGAAGATATCACCAGCAATTTGTCACTTCTACGCAAACGAATCAAAACTGTTCAATTTCGGATCGAAGAATTCATTATTGGTACAGAAACTGAAACTAAAATCTGTCTGCTCTATCTCGGTGATCTTGCCTCTATAGCTGTTGTGGATGAATTCCGTAAACGTATCAGTTCTATTCAAATAGACTGTGTTCTGGACAGCTCATATATAGAAGAATGGATTGAGGATAAGAATCTATCGTTATTTCCTACCCTACTGAAAACAGAACGGCCAGATGTTCTTGCCTCACACCTGCTTGAGGGACGGATAGGCCTAATTGTTGATGGAACCCCGGATGTGTTAATTGGTCCTGTAACTTTTTTTCAGTATTTCATCTCGTCGGAAGATTATTATCAAAGACCCGGATTTGCTACACTTCTGAGGTGGCTGCGGGTCCTATCTTTTATGCTATCCGTATTTGTTCCTGCAATTTATATAGCTGTTGTTTCCTACCATCAGGAACTACTTCCCTCCCCACTTCTGATTAGCATTTCTGCTCAGCGTGAAGGGGTTCCTTTCCCAGCTTTTATTGAAGCTAGCATCATGATGGTCACCTTTGAAGTACTGAGGGAAGCAAGTCTTCGAATGCCCAGAATTGCCGGACAAGCCATATCCTTCGTTGGTGCATTAGTATTGGGGCAAGCTGCTGTGGAAGCCGGATCTGTTTCTGCATCTATGGTAATCGTAGTAGCCATTACAGCGATTTCCAATTTCGTAGTACCCTTTTATAGCTTTGGAATTACGCAACGACTACTGCACTATTTTTATATGGCGCTGGCAGGTTTCATGGGTTTATTCGGTATCTTATGCGGAGTACTCTTTATTGTAGTGTATCTGGCCTCGATCAAATCCTTTGGAGTCCCTTACCTTTCTCCTGTAGCACCGATATTCCTGGCAGACTGGAAAGATATTCTAATTAGAATTCCCCGTCCTTGGATGAAGACATATCCGCAAATGAATCAAACAACAAATCGAAAACGGAAGGGACGCTCATTACCATTGCTTATTATTGCGCGGTTCTCGGATTATGCCAATTATTCCGATTGAATGATAGAACATTTGTGTCCTTGTCGCTTATATTACTAACTTCTGGGCTGGCTCTGGTGTTTGACAATGTTCTGGACAATATTTATTTTTATCGGCAGTATTATTTAGAATATATGCTCCTTTACGCTGTGATCTTTCCCTCACTACTTCTTGTCTTGTCCTGGATAAAACAAAGTAGAAGGATGCAAAAGGATGGATCAGCATGATTTGGTTTATTCTTCTCATTCTTGCAGGATTCAGTTTAAGCATCGCCTTAATGGTTAAACAGAGAAAGAGTAAAAGAGAAATCATGTTATTTACAGTCATTGTATTGCTTGGCGTGGCACAGTGGATCAGCATTTTCCTTGAGCATACGTTTAAGCCAAATCAATGGATCATTGCATTCATTGATTATATCAAACAGTTTATTTATATCTAGCGCCAGTTCCTTCTCTACAATTACAATAGCTTTCATACACAAATAGACCTGCTACGTATGCTTCATCACATACTGAACAGGTCTATTCTGTATTGGTTTATTCCGGTCTTTCTATTGAAAATATCTCACCAATGGTTGCGTAATTCGATCCCGCCAAGCGACTCACCGCGTTCAAACCTCTCGGGTCAATCCGCCCCTCCTGATAGATCGATTCATCGATATGAAACTGAACAATTTCGCCGATGAATAAATCACTCCCAGGTTCTTCTCCCCCTAGTGGAATCGCTTGTACGAGCTTACATTCCATTCGAACCTTCGCTTCCACTACGCCAGGTACAGCTACACTTTTACTTTGGACCCGTGTAAGATTTGCTAGTTCTATTTCACTTTCTGCTCTTGGCAATGAGGCAGCGGTTTGATTGATCTTCCCGACATTCTCATCATCCACAATATGCACAACAAACTGATGATTGTTATAAATATTAC
This sequence comes from Paenibacillus sp. UBA6285, assembly GCA_002438345.1. Classification (GTDB taxonomy): domain Bacteria; phylum Bacillota; class Bacilli; order Paenibacillales; family Paenibacillaceae; genus Paenibacillus_AQ. Next base: position 37,705 of record DJUJ01000003.1, on the reverse strand, counting down.
GGGCTGTATCTTTTAAACGCCCCACTGGTCTTTGGATAGACAGTGAAACCATCGGAGGATTAGACGAGACGATATTAAAATAGCTAAATGGAGCACCATTCAAGACACCATCTTCAGATTGTGTGGTGACAAAAGCAATGGGCCTAGGAATTACAGTAGCAATTAATAATTTATAATTTTCCCGCTCACTATTTTGTTTTGGATCAATCGAAATCAATCTCCCCAGCTCCTTCTTCACTCTTTCACGAAATCGATCGTGCTTCTAACGGTATCAATAGGGCGTACTAACTTCTCAATTTGCTCACGTTTAGGTTCCAGAAATGGCGGTAGTGAAAGCTTTTCTCCAACCGTTTCATATTTCTCATCCCCCATAAATCCAGGACCATCTGTTGCAAGCTCGAACAATATTTGTGGAGCAACACGTGTATACAGCGACTCGAAGAAGTGACGATCCACATAACCCGAGGTTTGGAATCCAAAACCTTCAAAACGCTCTGTCCACTCATCTAGCATGGCCCGATCTTCTACTCGGAAAGCCGCATGGTGAACAGTACCAAAACCTTGACGCGAATTCAATAAGTCTTCGTTATGCTCTACAATAATTTGTGCACCATTTCCGCCCTCACCGACTTCAAATAAATGATAAGCATCTTCCTGACCGATTTCTTTAAACAACATGACTCTTTCCAAAACTTCTTTAAAGTAGTTGAAATCAGCTATACGCACAAAGATCGGTCCCAAACCTGTTATAGCAAACTCTAAAGGAATCGGTCCTTTTTGCCATGGTGTACCTGATGAAACACCTTTGTTCAATTCATCTGAGATAAGTTGATATTGTTGGTCATCAAAATCTACGAATGATAAAGTCTTTTTGCCGAATTGCTCTTTAATTCCGGTATGCTTCACTCCAAGGCGATCAAAACGATCTACCCAGTAGTCTAATGCAGCATCTGTTGGTACCCGGAAGGATGTCTTGGCGATCTCATTGGTTCCGTGTACACCTTTAGGAATGTTAGGGAAGTCAAAGAACGTCATATCTGTTCCGGCACTGCCCTTATCATCTGCAAAAAACAAGTGATACGTTTGAATATCGTCTTGGTTGACGGTCTTCTTCACTAGACGCATTCCCAATACGTAAGTAAAGAACTCGTAGTTTTTCTCTGCGCTGCTTGTGATGGCTGTTACGTGGTGAATCCCTTTTAAATTTTTCAATATTATACACTCCTAAAGTTCAGTTTGATTTTGTAATATAATTCCCTAGATCAAGAAAGATTAATTAAATTATCTTAATGTTAAGATATTAGTAAAAAAAATTCTTTCCAACATTTCATCCTATGTTTCACAGAACACTATTCCCAAAATTATCTTTACATTGATTATCTTTAACTTAAGATAAATTTAACACACTCCTTTGTTGTTGTCAACAAAACACTATAATAGATATGCAGAACAGCCTTGTTCAGTATGTGAAGAAGCATAATGAACAAGACTGTTCTGTTTCAGGTTTGTCTTGCGAACGCATAACGAAGAACAGCTTCTTCTAATATATCAATCCCCATAATAATATCATCTAAATCCGTATATTCATTGGGATGATGACTAAGTCCATCTAAGGAAGGAACAAAGATAAGCCCAACTGGACATAGTTTGTTCATGTTCATGGCATCATGTCCCGCCCCACTGATCATCCGTTGATTTGATATCCCCTTCTCTTCACAAATTGATTCTAGAACATGACTGATCTCATCCGATAATAGGACAGGTTCCTCCGAAATGATTTCCGTACTCTCAATCTCAAGTTGTCTACTCTCTTGTACTGAAGATATCGTTTGATACAAATGGTCTAACACACGTTGCCTGGATATCACTGAAGTAGATCTGATATCAATTTTTATTTCAACCTCTCCAGGAACCACATTCATGGCGCCATTTAAGATATCTATCACCCCGAGGGTCGCAACGGTTCCAAAATCTTGTTCAAGCTTGGCTGCTTTTTCAAGCGCTAGCGCTATTTCAGAGGCACCCAGAAAAGCATCTTTTCTCATATTCATAGGTGTCGTTCCGGAGTGGGATGCTTTCCCTGATATTTGAATATGAAGCCTCACGGGTGCAGCGATTCCAGTCACAATTCCAATCTTCTTCTTATTGTTTATTAAGACGGGACCTTGCTCGATATGTAATTCGAAAAACGCTTTTAATTCCTCATTCCCTCTACTCGCCTGATCAATACTATTGTAATCTAGTGCGCATAGCGAAAATGCCTTTTCCATTGTAATCCCATCTTTGTCCTTTAAATGTTTGTATTTCTCCTTCTGAAATAACCCTGCCATTACTTTGCTGCCTACTGTTGAAATANNTCCTTGGTAAACCGTATCCAAGTGAGAGCCCATTACAACGGGCGGAAGTCCCTCTATTTCCCCATTTCTTCTAGCAATCACATTTCCGCAATGATCCATTCGGATATCTAAGTTTTCAGCCTTACACATCCGCATAAAAGCACTCGTACATGTCTGCTCTTCATTTGTATAGGCAATTCTAGTTATGCCCTTATCACCCGAGTTATATTGATTAATATTATCAAATAAAGCCTGATATCTTCTCTTTCTATCCATGCCAATATCTCCAATCCTGGGTATTCATGATTATGGTTTCATCAAAATTCGTGAATGATATACAATAAAGGTAGTGCTAATCTTTAAAAATTACTTACTTGATGAGGTGTAATGGATAGTTATGAAGAAGACCATTATTTTTAAAGAAAATGATCAATTTACAATTAAAGCTGATTTATATGAAACAGACTGTCCCCATGCCCCTACTATTGTATACATTCACGGAGGCGGCCTACTTTGGGGGGATAGAGAAGATCTATCCGAGGAAATGATACAACTTTACACTGATAATGGCTTTGCGCTATTTTCGATTGACTATAGATTGGCCCCTAGATCAACACTTTCTGACATCCTTGAAGATGTCCAAGATAGCCTTCTTTGGTTAGTGAATGAAGGACCAAAACAATTCTCCATGGATCCCTCAAGGATTGCTGTGGTGGGAAGTTCGGCAGGTGGTTTCCTTGCCCTGTGCACAGGAATGTTTACCAACAAACCACGCGCGATTGTCTCCTTCTATGGATATGGCGATATTAGTGCACCATGGGCACTCGAACCAAGTAAATTCTATTGTAAAAAAGATATCGTCTCCATGGATATTGCAAAAAGCACAGTGTCTGATCAAATCATTACGAATGCAAGCGTTGACGAGCGTTTTCTTCTCTATTTATATGCTAGACAATCCGGTCATTGGATTCAAGAAGTGACGGGCTTAAATCCTTCTCTACATAAGGAAGAACTCTTCAAATTCTGTCCTATTTATCATGTGACTAAAGACTTCCCTCCTACATTGTTATTGCACGGAACAAATGATGTAGATGTACCGTATGAGCAATCTGTATTTATGAGAGCTGCGCTAATGAAAGAAAGGGTAACCGCAAAGCTTATTACCATTCCTAATGGAGAGCATGTATTCGATAAAGATTTTGATAACCCTGTTGTGCAAAAGGCTCTTCATCAGGTGATTGATTTTCTCCAGCTTCATCTTGCAGAGTAAGTCTGTAAAACAAGAAGAAACGACGTTGTNNAAGACGATAACCGTTTCTCGTAGAAATATAAGGATAATGTATAGCGTGAAACTTATAAATTCTTATATTTGAACAGGAAAATCCGGCACTAAAATAGTGCCGGAAAATATATGAGAACGCATGAATTATTTCTTGTTTAATTCGTGGAAATGCGTCCATAAATGATCGCAATCTTCTCTAGCTTCCCCTTTAATCATATTAACAACACTCTCATCATGACCCACAAAATATTCGCGAAGGTGAATGTCAGAGAAGCCATGCTCTTTCGCATCGTCTCTTGTGCTGCAATAATGAACTTCTTTAACACCTGACCAAATAATAGCACCCATACACATTGGACACGGTTCACAGGTTGCATAAATTACGCAATCCGATAAGTCCATGGTGTCTAACTTTTTACACGCTTCTCGGATTGCTACCATTTCTGCATGTGCAGAAGGATCCGTGTCTCTCATCATTGTATTGCTAACCGCTGCAATCACTTCATCGCCTCGAACAATCGTTGCACCAAACGGGCCTCCAAATTTCTTGTTCATACCCTCGATCGTTGCGTCTACAGCCATTTTCATGTAATCCATTTCAAAATTCCTCCTCTAGTTTAGTTGTGATGATTTTAGTGTTTTGCTAAAGATGGTGTATAGAACAAACGAAACAATTAAGCCACTAAAGAAAGCAAAATCATTCATCCTAACTAGGAAGGGGATACCCTTAAGAAATGCACCTGACATAGGAAGGATGAAGCTGACTGCTAGAACAGCCATCGCAACAGGATTGTAACCATTCTTATATTCACCATTGCTACCTGCTGGGACATAGATATGGTCAAGATTTAATACTCTTTTCCGATGAATAAAGAAGCTTGAAAGCATAATACCCGCAATTGGACCAAAGATGGACCCAATAAAGCTATAGAAGAAAAATAAGGTCGTTGTACTTTCTACAAGCTTCCATGGCAAAATCAAAGTTCCAACAACGGCTGTTAAGACACCCGCAGTTTTTACAGTGAACTTTTTCGGGAAAAGGGATGACATTTGCAAGCCAGCCGGTAATAAATTTGCAAAGACTACGAATGCGATTGCGCCTACATTTAGCGCTAGAATCAATACAACAACAGCGAAAGTGTTTTCAATTTTATCAATGGCATGAACGATATTAAAGATCGGCTCACCAAACGCAATTTCAGTACCCGCGATTAAAGCCACACAAGTGATGGCAAAAAGAATATAAGATAGGATAAAGCCTACTGGCAAGCCAATGATAGCCGCTCTTGGTGATTTCGCACGATGCGTGAAGTCCGACATATTCACAACAGGACCCGCCCAGTTAGATACTAATGCACTTACGCAAGCAATAAAGACCAATGGACTTGAACTTGGGTTCGCTGGTACATACTCTAAAATCGGGCCAAAACCTCCAGCAATCTTGATCGCCCAAACAGCAGCACCAATGATAAACACATATACTACTGGGGATGACCAGTTACCGAACTTACCTAATGTTTTCATTCCACCTAAGAACAACAGAACAGTCGCTGTCCAAAGAATTGCATAGGAGATCATTGTCGGGAATGCTAACCCGAATAGTGTAAAGCCACCGCCTAAATCCATGTAATTCGGAATAAATCTCGCAAATATAACATTTAATGATTCTGCACCTACAACGGTAGTGGTTCCAAAGAATACTAATCCGGCAACAAGTCCACGTATTAATGCGGGTATAATAGCTCCTTTTACTCCAAAAGAATCTCGAAGCAACATCGCGAATGGAAGTCCATATTTGGATGCAGAATACCCATTTAAAGCATAAAACGCAGAGACAATGATCGCTGAAAGCATAACGGCAAAGAGTACCTGTCTTGTATCCAGTCCTAGGACGAAGAAACCTGCGACTGTCATATACGACATAATATTATGAACAGCGCCCATCCAGAGTGTTATATAGTTGGACATTCCCCAGTCTCTTTGCTCAGGCTTTTTGGGCAGTAATTCCTCACCGTAACCGTATGATTTGTACCTATCATAATTTTGTTCCAATTTTGCTTGATCCATATCTACACTTCCCCTCGCTTAAATTACTTCACGATATGAGTGCCTGCTTTTTCATTGATCGCATCTTTCAAGCTTTCCGGATTCGTAATAATAACTCGCGTTCCGCTTTTCTCTAAGAAGCTTAAACTCGCCTCAATTTTAGGCAGCATGCTTCCTGCTGGAAAGTGATTTTCTAACACATATTGTTTGGTTTCATCAACCGTCATTTTGGAGAGTTCCTTTTGATTCGGCTTACCATAGTTAATGCAAACTCTAGAAACTCCCGTTGTGATAATCAACGTCTCCGCATGGATTTGTTCTGCTAAAAGACTCGTAGCAAAATCCTTATCGATTACTGCATCAATACCTTTGTACGTATTATCATCAGACTTCACGACTGCGATACCTCCACCACCCGCAGCGACAACGACAAAGCCCCCATCGATTAATGACTTAATCGCATCTTTCTCCACAATATCTATAGGTCTTGGTGATGGAACCACTCTACGATACCCTCGGCCAGAGTCTTCTACAAAACTCCATTCAGGATGTTCTTTTTTCATTTCTTCAGCTTGTTCTAGGGAAAAGAAGGATCCAACTGGTTTTGTCGGATTCTTGAAATTAGGGTCTTCTGAACTTACTTCAACTTGCGTAATAACTGTAGCAACATTCTTATTGATCCCTCTAACTGCAAATTCGTTAATTAAAGCTTGTTGTATTAAATAACCTATCCCACCTTGTGTATCGGCTCCACAATTCACTAGTGGAACAGGAGACATACCTGCAATTTCATGTGCAATTTCAGATCTTCTTAGTCCAAAGCCTACTTGTGGTCCATTACCGTGTGTAACGACGACATTGTAGCCCTCTTGCACCATATCAACAATATTAACGACAACTTCTTTTACTGCTTCAGATTGGTCATGAATCGAATCCAGGCCATTTTCCTTGACCAATGAGTTCCCACCAATAGCAACGATTACAATTTCTTTCATCTAGTGCCTCCTATGTTGCAATTTTATGATCTAACCGATTAATTCAAGGGATTGCTTTTTGTGTGAATGGTATAACGGATTGGTTGGATCATTCTTAATCGCGTTCTCGATGGCCTCAATGGCTTCTTCATGCTTACCTAGCGATCTTAGACTGTTCGCCTTATGGAATGAGAAGTCATATCTATTCGGCTGAAGTGCTAGAAGTTTATCCATCTCGACAACTGCTTCTTCGTGTCGCCCAAGTTCTCTTAAATAATTGGATTTGTGGTAGCGATAGAACGTTTCATTAGGCGCTAGCTCACATGCTTTATCATATTCCTGAAGAGCTTCCTCCGGTTTGTTCCACAGTCTTAAACAATTTGCTGTGTAGAAATAAAATTCTAAATCAGCAGGACCAAGAGATATAGCGCTTTCATAGTGCTCAAGAGCCTCTTTGTATCTCTTTAATTCTTGCAAGAAATAACCTTTATAATAAATGAAGTCCAGGTTGTTAGGATCCAATTCCAACGCTCTGTTAATGACGGATATGGCTTCTTCATATTGATCATTTTTAGCAAGAGCCTTTGCCTGCTTCACATATTCGTTATTTGCTTGAATGCTTTTTTCTAGAATCTTCACGACTTTATACTGACCGTTCTCTTCAGCACGTTGTAGGGATGAGAGCCCATCTCGATCAGGCAAATGCACATCTGCCCCCGCATGAACCAGCGCTTCAATAATGTCAGAATATAGTCGCCCACCATTCCCCAATATGACTGCCTCAAGTAGGGCTGACCAACCTAGGTTGTTGATATGATTCACTGGAACCCCAGCATCAATACACACCTCTACGGTTTTCAAATAACCTTTTTCACTCGATGGTAACAGTGCTGTTCCTCCAAAACGATTAACGCTTTTCAAATCAGCTCCACCAGCAATCATGAGACGCAAGATTTCATAAAAACCATTTGCTGCTGAGCAAATAAACGGTGATAGTTGTGTAATATCTCTTGTGTTTACGTCACTTCCTGCCTCTATTAAACTTTTAGCAATAGCGATTTGATTGTTTTGAGTTGCCGCCATTAACGCTGTTCGTCCCGCAGCATCTTTATAATCAATGCTGGCACCTTCGTCTAACAGTTTCTCAACAAAAGTCAGTTTTCCCTGTTCACTCGCCTCAATAAGTTTTGTATTCAAGGATAGATTATCCAAAATTGTTCACTCCCTCACAACCTAGCACGAGATGTTCGTCTAATTCGAAATAAGAATAGTGGTCCTATACAAGTTAGGACCCTCTTCTTATTTAATTTCTTCACTTAATGCAAGTAATGCTTTTTCAAATGCTTCAATTGGAGGGTTAACGATACCCGCACCAATCATTCCAATTCCTGCATCTTTATGTGCAATGGCTGTATTAATAATCGGCATAATTCCTGTTTGAATGACTTTTTGAATATCAATACCTGTTGGAATACCTATAAAGTCAAGCATTGGAATCGTCACGTTAGGATTCTCTATTGTTGTGATTTCTGCCATTTTTGTGGTGTAACTGATTGCATCATCAACGGTACCACCCACAAGCGAAACAATGGCTGGTGCAGTTGCCATAGCAAATCCACCAATTCCATAGGTCTCTGTGATCGCACTGTCACCAATATCAAGACCAGAATCTTCTGGTTTGTATCCAGCAAACATAGGACCAATAACTTGTTGTGCAGGACCTGTAAACCACACGTTTCCAGCTATTCCACTCACGCGAATACCGAATTCCACTCCGTTACGAGCCATTGTGGTAACAATTGTACTATTCTCAATGCCATGAGCAGCATCAAGGGCACATTTACAAAGCGCCATCCATGTCGGACCTGAGAAATAGTCGCTGCTGTTAACGAATTCAAACACTTCTTTTTTCTGTTCAACAGTGAAATTCGTTTGGATAATATAAGGCGTTAGCGCTTGAATGAGCAGGGTTGTTCCAGCTACATTTCGGTTATGACATTCGTCGCCCATATGAAGCGCTTGTGACAGCATTAAGCGCAAATCAATTCCATTTGGACTTAGTTTCATCGCATCTCTTAAAATAGGACCTAATACATCACGCATCCAAATCAAACGATGGATAACACTCTCGTCATTGGCACCCATACGAAGGATTTTGGACATCTGCTCACTTAAATTTGTATAAGCAATATTTCCATAGGTTCTATTCTCAACAATATGCATAAACATGGAAGCCGATGTTACACCAGCCATGGAACCTACACAGTTATGTTCATGACATGGCGAGAAGATAATCTCTCCCGACGCGGCTAGTTCAGCTGCTTCTTCAATATTGGGGGCAAGTCCTACAAATACAATGGCCCCTGTTACTGCGCCCTTCATCGGACCATTCATTTTGTCCCAAGTGATTGGTGGGCCAGCATGTAAAATCGTATTTTTCGTCATACCAGGAACTACATTAATCGCTTGGTCAAAGCCAATCAGTACCGGTTGCGAGTTAATAATTCTCTCAACGGCCGCCTTGTTAGCAGCTTCGATCTTATCTGTAACGCCCCCATCCTCAAGCTTATCCAGCGCAGCAATTAATTCTGGATTCCCTCTGCCCGGCGGCGTCCACTCCAAGTGGGTTACACTCGCGTTTTGCTTTAACAAATCATCTCTAAAGTTCTCAATGCCTACATTAATGACATTTAGTTTATTCGTAAAAAGCTCATTGATTTTACTCATGACTATTCTCCTTTCACAACAAATCCTCTTGCTAGTAGACCTGCGTTCTGACTGCTGCTAGCGTGTGTAGCACCAGAAGCTAACAATTTATTAATTTGACCCTCAATATTTTGACTATCTAGCTCGGTTCCAAGAATGTATCCAATAACCTCCAGATGTCTACCTTCTTCTTCAGCTACTTGCTTCGCTTCGATAATCGCTGGAAGCATTGCGCCTACAGGATCTTCGTGAGCTCCGAAGCCTAGAACAAAGTCCATCACAATAACACCAACAGATGGATCTTTTGCTTCTTGAATAAATCTTTCAATCCGAGTGGATGGATCTATCATTGGATGTGGCTTACCTTGTGTAAATTGATCGTCTCCAAAATCAATAAAGGTATGATCTTGGCTTACTCTAACGTCTTTTAAGCGATACTCGGGATCTCTCTGAATGTTACTGTAGACATTGTCGAATTTCTCCATAGCAATGTGCATCGCTTCATCACAGAGCGTACCGCCACTAAATAGTCCACGGATATATTTTTGCTCAGGATTTAACTTCGCACGTACTTCTTCAATAAGCGGAAGATTTAACGCACGTTTGTTAAGCTTCGATTCGTCTGCTCCAGCTAAAAGTACCGCTTTAAGTGCCGCTTCTTTTGACATTTTTGCAAAGTGACCGCCAGCTTGGGTGACCTTTTCTTCATTCCCACCCACAAACCAAACCACAACTGGTTTTTTGCATTGTTTAATTTGTGCTAGTACTTTCTCTTCTACACTTGGTGCTGGTGGTTTAGATACGAGAACAATAACCTTTGTTGCATCGTCCTCTTCTAAGGCTTTAATTCCGGCCAGCATCATAATGCCGCCAACCTCTTCACTTAGGTCTCTACCGCCTGTGCCGATTAACTGTGTGATTCCACCGCCAAATTCATGAATACGAACCGTTACCTCTTGGCTACCTGTTCCTGATGCGCCAACGATCCCGATGTTGCCTTTTCTCACGGCATTTGCAAAGCACAAAGCAACATTACCAATAATCGCAGTACCACAGTCTGGCCCCATCATTAACAAGCCTTTTTCTTGTGCTAAAGTCTTTAATTGAATTTCATCTTCAATACTTACATTGTCGCTAAATAACATGACGTGAAGATTATTTTCAAGAGCTTTTCTTGCTTCTCTAGGAGCGTAACTCCCATTTACGGCAATAATCGCTAAATTAGCTTCAGGAGTACCGTTTACAGCTGAGGTAATTGTTGAGTATTTAACCTCACTCTTTCCTTTAGATGAATCTTTCTTCTTCGTTAATAATTCATTGATGCTTTCGAAAGCGCCCTCACAAAGCTCTTCAGAGGCTGCCTTCACAATAATCACTAAGTCACTTGTTTTGGCATTTTCCACTTCAGGTGTCATCAAGCCCACATTTCTAATGACCTCTTTATTCATTTCAGTACCCATTGCAATAATGGCTTGTTCTACGATTTCGATCTGATTCGCTTTTGTTGAGAGTGACATCAAAGATACGGAATCGATATAAGTGTTTGGTTTTACTAAAACTTGAACAGTCATACTTGTACCTCCCATTTACATGTTCATTTCCAGCCCTGCAACAATTCCTAGGGCTATATCTGTACCCGAAGTGGATCCTATAGCCAATACCCTGCCTAAAGCCAATAGTAATTCCTCTTCACTACCTCTAAATAAAGCCTCCATTAACTCACTAATGGACTCTCTTACCTGACCAATTGCTGCTTTAGCTAATGCCATATAGCTGATGTCATTGGTTAAAGCCTTCGCATGTAAGACGACTTCTTCACAAAACGATTTGTGTGAAAAGTATCGATTATTCTCGATGTTGAAGACGGTAAACAATCCCACCAAGAAATCATCGCCGGCTGGCGTTAAGCCTGGTCCAAGGCCTATGAGTGAAGTTGCATGTGTGATTGCAGTAGACATTCGCTTGTTTTGCAATTCCAATACAAGTAACTGCGTCCGTTCATTAAGCATTTTAGACATTTCATCGTCAAAAGGATTGTCGCTTTTGAAAGCCCTTTCAATTCTGCTGTTATTTCCGTGGAGATTGATATATTGCTTCATTGTGGATACATTCATTTCTAAGACATCAGTTTCTGCAGGGTAGATGGGCAATACGCAATTCCATTCCATAGCACCGTCCATTGTGATAGACATCTTATTAGCAATTGTTAGAATCGAATGATCTGAACTTACAATATCATTCACTACAATATCTGCTTCTTCAAAGCGATCTAAGTCAATAATAAGTGTATTAGGAGCATTATCTATTCCCTTACACGCAATAGTATACAAATCTCCACTATCCAAACATTGAATATTGAGTGTACGATTAAACGTGCTATGAACAAAACCATGAAACTTATGATGGATCATTCGTTGAATAAAATCGCCATCACCGGATTTTGCAAATCTCACTAAGGTGATTTACCTCCTTTTCACTTCTAAAGTTGAATAAATGGATTGAATAATATAATTTGGTTACATCGTACAATAGTAACTATAAGCGTAATTACCTTACGCACTTAATATANNGTAGGGATCGTCATCGTTTAAGCGAACCAAAAACAGTGCATCCTATTTGTGCATGTTATACAAGCGAATGTGTTAAAAGTGTGTCTGAGGAGCGTGCCGAAAATTGCTAACCGTTAAAGACTTAATGAAAATCAAGGCTATAGAGGGAATAAAGATTGTTGCTGGAGAACAAGGAATTGATAAATCCATATCCATCGTTAACATTATTGAGAATCCCGATGCCTTTGACTGGCTTTCACCAAACGAACTACTTTTATCAACAGGCTATATCTTCAAAAATAATGTAGAATTACAAAATCGAATTATTAAGGAACTTGCAGAGCTTAACTGTTCAGGATTGGTTGTGAAAATGAAGCGGTACTTTGACAAGCTTCCTCAGAACATGATTGATGAAGCTAATAAGTATGGGTTACCACTTCTAGAACTGCCTTTTGAATATACACTTTCAAACGTGATCTCGATCATTAATGAGAAGGTTTCCGGAAGATATGATTTGCTCAATAGAAAAACTTTAGATGTACATAACTTGTTCTTCAAAATTACACTTGAAGGCGGCGGTATTGCAAAAATAACTTCCATGTTATCCGAAACGATCAGTAATCCTATTATTATCGTTGACAAGGATTGGCGATTATTGCATCACACAGAACATGCGAAGAACAACAGTCCTCTCGAGTATTATCTTGATTTTTCAAATCAACAGCCTGTTTTTAATAAAGAGTTCATCGATACCATTCCTACAAATCTAAATGAAATGAAAAAGTCTATTAAGAGGATTTATCATTCAGAAGGCGCTGAAATAAAATGTCGAGTTATTCCTGTCGCTGCTTCCAACTATATTTATGGATACATTGTTATTTGGCAGACGGTGCAAGAACTATCTGAATTTGATTACATTATTTTGCAGCAAGCCTCCACCATCATGGCACTCGAACTGATAAAAGCTAAGGAAATTAGCGAACTTGAAATACGAATTAAGCAGGACTCCATTGATGATTTACTCTCGGGGAAAATATCATCTCATGAAGCGCTGCAAACCTTATGTTATTTACATGGATTAAATCCGAGCTATATGTATTTCAGTATGGTGATAAATATTGAAATGAATGAAGCAGACAAGTTTGAAGATATGATTATTGGAAGGTACAAAATGGAGTCCATTGCAAAAAAGTGTGTGGATATCATTTATGACTTGTCGCATCAAGCGATTGGAGAAATTAAGTGCTTTTATAGAAATAATAGAGTCATCATTCTAGTAGGACAAAATGAAGAAAAACCTCCTGTTTCGATTAGTGATGCCAAGCAATATGCAAATGAACTACTCGAGGTACTTATTCAAAGAACGAAGGAAACGCTCTTAATAGGCATTGGTCAGCAATACAGTACAATAAGCTCGTTACATAAAAGCTTTTCTGAGGCGAACGAAATGATTAAATTGATGCAACAAAAAAACCTTCAAAACAAGGTCTCACATTTCGAAGATTATTCGGTTTACCACCTGTTGGAAGCAAATATCAAAGTCGTCGCATTAGAAGAATTTTTCCGAAAGTGTCTAGGCAAAGTGTTTGATCATGATCAATTACATGGTACAAGTTATATGTTAACTTTAGAAAATTACTTTATTAACAATCTTAATGTCACGGAAACTTCAAAGGCCATGTTTTTGCACAGAAACACGCTTATCTATCGAATTGAGAAAATAAAGGAAATACTAAATCTGGACTTAAAGCATTCCGAAGAATTACTGCGAATTCAATTAGCATTAAAGATATTTAGTATTTTAAATAAAACGATTTGAGTATAAATAAACTCCTCTTACAGCAGCAGGTTTTATTAATTCACCTGTCTACCGTATGGGGAGCATAATTTACTACTTGTTCATGTTTATACATACTCATCTCGACCAGACAACATTCCAAACGTCGTCACGACTCCAGAAATAACGATCAGTGTGATAATTGGAATCGTCCACACCTGGGTCATATCGTATAAATACCCGATCAATATAGGTCCTATGGCTGCAAGTATATATCCCGTTGATTGAGCCATTCCAGATAATTCTGCAGCTTGATTTCCATTTCGGGCACGAATTCCGATATAACTTAAGGCCAGTGGAAAATTCCCTCCTAAAGCGATACCAATTAAGATAATACTTATGATCATTATTGGATAAGATGAGCCCATCCATAGTCCACCATAACCAACAATGGAGCACATGCCTAATGCGAATGCAATCCACACTTGAGAGCGTAGTCGTCCTGCAAGAATAGGAACAAGAAAACTAGCAGGTACGCCAACAATTTGTGTGAAGGATAGTAACCAGCCTGCTGTACCCCTACTTATGCCATAGTTATATAAGATTTCAGGTAACCAAGACATCGTTATATAAAATAATGAAGACTGAAATCCCATGAATAAGGCTATTTTCCAAGCGAGTGGTGAACGCCAGATTCGATTAGCGCTGATACTTACGCTTTTTACTGCATTACCTTTTGCTGGATTTAACCTAAGAAGAAGGATCCAGACCAAGATCGCTATGATTGCCGGAACTCCCCATACAATTAAAGCTCCCTCCCACCCAAGCTTCAGATCATTGGCTAGAGGAATACTAATACCTGATGCTAACGATGCAAACAGTCCCATTGAAGTTGAATATACACTTGTCATCAGACCGAACTTTTGTGGGAATTTCTCCTTCACAACTACCGGTAATAGAACATTCCCGATGGCAATACCTACTCCAACCAATAACGTTCCGAAGAAAATAAAGAGCGTCATTGAAATGGAACGAATGCAAATACCGACTAAAAGAACAATCAAACCTAACAATAGCGTCTTCTCATTGGAAATGCTACAAGTACAATCCCTGTAATGAGTAAAACGATATATAATGATTTCTTGTTGTCTTGTGTCCGTGGTGAATTCAAAAACTAAATCTCCCTTCAAATAATCAAATGCCAAATGATCTGCAGAATGTAGCATTAGTTATAACATATAAGAAACGAGTTTAAAAGAATAAAGTAACAAGAGACTTACAACACAGATTAGAGGCATTCGGCGTCAAAGGCAAAAATCAAACAGCGCGCACCGATTGAGTATCGGCACGCGCTGAATTTCTAAGCTAGATATAGAGAAATATTTAATTGTTTGATTTTCTCAATCCACTCTTCTGATAAACCTCTATCGGTTACAATAGCATCAAAATNNAAATCATTTAACGAAGCAAAGTAGGTGGATTTAACCATATCAAACTTAGAGGAATCAATCACTAAAATTTTCTCAAGGGCACAATTAATTGCCGCATTTTTGGTGTCCACTTCACAACTGTTCGTGCAAGTAATACCTAATTTAGCATTAACTCCAGCAGCAGAAATAAATGCTTTTGTTGTTCGTGTTCTACTTATTAAATCCAAACCTTCTCTGCTTTCAAACATTTGAAGTTCCGGAAGGTAATGACCACCAATAAGAATAAAATCCTTAAATCCTTTTTTATGAATCTCAAGTAAGGCGTTCATAGTGCAGCAAACAATTTCTACAGAGCTATTTGACGGAATATGTTCGATGATTTGAGCAGTTGTTGTACCAATGTCAATAAAAATAATATCGTTAGGCTCAATTAATGAAGCTGCTAACTTTGCTATATTATATTTTTCTGATGCTCGATTATTTTTTTGAGTTGTCAAATCATATTCATCTTGTTTATTCTCATTTGGGTCAGAACCAATATAAATAACTGCACCTGAAACAACTTGCACGATTTTATTTTCTTTTAGATATTTAATATCTCGGCGAACAGTCATTTCTGTGACATCAAGTTGATGTGAAAGTTCTTTGATGGATGCGCCACTTTTATTTTTTAGTATTGATACAATTGTATTTACTCTCTCTTGCTTATCCATACCGGTTCATCCTAACTACTAATAATAAAGTATAATTATCAGAATTATACCATATCTAATAACCCAATACTTCCTGCCCTTTTACAATTTTAACTATGGCACTAGTTCCTAAACGGTCTGCGCCCAAATCAATAAATGCTTTAGCATCATCCAAAGAGCGAATACCTCCAGCTGCTTTAATCTTCACATTCTGACCTATGTTCTGTGCAAACAGGCTGACATCCTCTTTGGTTGCTCCAGCTTTTGAAAATCCAGTTGATGTTTTGATATAATCAGCTCCAGCTTTTGTAACAAGTTCACATACTTTCACTTTCTCCTCTTGTGTGAGCAAACATGTTTCAACAATTACCTTTAATATTCTACTTCCACATGCTTTTTTTAGGGCACGTATTTCGTCGCAAACTTCCTCATAACGTCCACTTTTTAAGAAGCCCACATTGATCACCATATCAATTTCTGATGCTCCATTTGTAATTGCATCCGTTGCTTCAAATACTTTAACGGCTTGTGTATTATAACCATTCGGAAATCCGATAACTGTACATATTGCTATTTTGCCTTCTACATAATTTACTGCTTCTCTAACATAAGCACTTGGGATACAGACACTGGCCGTTTGGTATTTCNNTGATCTACTTTTGCTAATATATCTTTAACATCCATTCCATTCACTTCTCCCTTTATAATTACTTATGAAACGTTTTGAATGTTACTATTCTAACAATTGTTGTTGCACTACAAAGAACTAGCTTCCTCAATAGCAATTGATGTAGATGAACAATCGATTCCTGGGTTCGTGCAACTAACTCCAAGATTGTTTATTTGTTACATTACTAATATAAGTTATTATATTAACAATATATGTTTTAATTATAACATTACCAGGATTATAGTCAATTATAAATTAATTCCGAACGAATTGTGGTCTTTCTATGATGATAGCAATCTACTAGATGTTGTATCCAAGAAAATGAGTTTGAACATTCGGCAACTTTGTTCTGATTTTAAACGCTTCTTTTAACTTATTTCCCTCCATCATTATCCCCCGCCCTTTTAGTGGTTCTCACTAATTGACGTCTGGTGAAATTCCTTTTCTGCGAAGCGAACTTCTCATCATTCATACATAGAAGTACGCTAATAGACCTCTTTCTTCCGTAATAGAGAGTGTATTTCGACTGGTCTTGAGACGATTATGGAATGGNNTTAGATAAAAAAGAAGCCTCTCAAAAGTTCAGTGAACTTATGAGAAGCTTCTAATCATTCTTATTTCAAGGCTTTATCTGCCTTATTACATCATGACGCCCATGACACATGAGCAGTTTTATGTGTTTTTTGGCAGACCAACTTATCCCCATATGGCAATGGAGATGATCCCACAGGTAATCACAGCCGACATGATAATTCTTCGCACGCCTTGCTTCTCTTTTAGTACAAGTATGCCAAGAATCGTACCTACAACAGTTCCAATTTCTCGTATTGGCGCAATTGAAGCTAATGGAGCAAGCTTCATCGCCATCAGAAACATAAAATAAGAAGCTGGCGAGCAAATACAACCAATCAAGATCATTTTCCAGTTTTGTTGCCATTCCCTTATGATTTGTGTACGACCGGCTCTTATAACCATAAAGAAAGCGACGATTACATAATTAATATTGGATAATTCAAGCGTTGATAGTGGAGATAATTGCTGGACAATCAGTTTATCCATTAATGTATAGCCCGCAACACATATCCCTACTACAATTGCATAAAGAATGGATATGGNNCCTTGATTTGCATGACGATTAACTATTCCACTAATAATAAAGAGCCCTACTATGATACAACAAAAGCCTATCCAGCCTGCTAGAGATAATGAATCCCCGAATAACACAACACTTAACAAGGTCACTAGCATGACACCAGTACCTCGCATGATAGGATAGGTCTGTGATAAATCACCATAGGAATACGATTTAGAGAGAAAAATGAAGTACATCCCTTGAAATAAAGCAGATATCGCCATATAGCCAAGTGTCTCCGCATGAAGCTCAACTTGGAGCAGTTCAATTATAAAATAAGGTAATAGAGCAAGTGTACCAACAATATGAATCGACCAGAGAAATACGTATTTATTCAGACTTCTCTTTGTAAATAGATTCCATACCGCATGTGTGAAGCCTGAAAATAGAACCAATAAGACTGCCATTGAAATCATAGAAATATCCTCATTTCACTTATGCGCTAACTCATATGTCCAGTTGCATCCCATCAAATGCTACTGTGATACCATTCGGCTCAAAAATATGAACCAAATCTTCATGCAACAGATGAGCATTATGAGAGAAATGAGTGACTACGATTCGCCCTTCCGCTTGCATAACATGATTCTCGACTAACCATTCCCGTGTTTTTAGAGTATCCTTGACATTCATATGACCGTCGCATTGTTCGGCATTCCCCGTCGTACATTCCAGAATGGCAAGATCCAGTTTCTTCCCTTTCAACCAATTCCAAGTCTGTTCAGGAAACCAGCCACTGTCGTGACCATAGAAAATGGTTTTTCCATCCTTTTCTATATAATACAATAAGCAAGTTTCTTTAGGATCATGGTTAGCAAGCAATGGGGTAATTGTAGCTGTTTGCGTTTGTATCGTTTCAAATGGCTTCAAGTTGTGGAATTGGAAGCGATGCCCTTCCGTGGCAAGCAATTGACTGCAGTGCTTAATAGGCAAGTCATGACCATACAGATGGAGTTCTTCCTCTTCAATAAATTGGGCATAACCAAACGCACGAATCAGTAAATCTTCAGGATACAAATGATCGGAATGTGAATGTGTAAACAATAAATCACGAACCTTATCCATATCTACAGAATCACGAATGGAATGATGTAAGGTGTCCGCCGGAAAATCGATCTTAAGTACTTCATCAATCAAGACAGAAGTGCGTGTACGGATATTTTTCCCACCTCGTACTTTGGCTTGCTTACAAGTCTCACAATGACAGAATAAGGAAGGGATTCCTTCAAATGCAGCTGTTCCATGAAAATGAACCTTCATAAAAATTCCACCTTTGTAGTAGAGAACAACAGGACGTTAGTCCTGTTGTTCTCTCTAAGTAACGCTAGACTAGCTTACTTAATGTTATTATCATCCAAATACTTTATCCACTGCTTCGTGTATTCCGCTTGAATTTTATCGAGACCAGCTTTTTTGGCCTTTTCCATAAATAACTTCAAGCCGCCTTCAACATCCTTAACCAAACCATCATTCAAAGGATATAAGTATTGCTTTTCAACTTGTAAAAGGGCTGCCTTCTCTGCTTGATAAGGCGCCCAATCCTCTGGGAATCCTTGGAAAATATTTGGCTTTGCAATCTTATCTAATTCAGTGAACATATCTAGCACAGCTTGATAGCTCTTATCAAACAACATGAACTCCGGATTTCTCCATGCCCATCCATTCATACCTTCTCTTGCGAAGCCGTTTGATTGGACATCACCAAGCATTTTGTAATATTTTCCATCCTCAATTTCAAAATGCTTGCCTTCAATACCGTATTGCGTCAGCCAATTATAACGTTTATCAGTGACCATTTTCTCATAGAAAGCAAGCGCTCTTTCTGGATTTTTACTGCTGCGTGGTATTGCAAAGCCATTATGAATCGGGTGAACGGGTGAAGAGAACCCTTTCATAGTTGGATATTGGGAATAGCCTAGCTCCCAATCCGGGTGCAATGTTTTCACTTTGACAACAGAATCACCAAAGCGGTTTGGATTCTCAGATCCTAAAATTGCTGCGGCTTTACCGCTGGCAAATATATCATGACCACTATCTTTAATGTTCAGCATATTCTTCATAAAGAACCCTTTTTCTTGCCATCTCCTGAACACTTTTAAATCTTCCAAATGCTTCGGAGAGCCCCAATAGGAGGTTACGTCTCTTGCAGTGTCATACATGATGTTAAGTCCATATGGAACTTGATCGTTGGTATTCACAGTTTGAGTTGTCATTTGACGGATGGATTCTGTATGACTGACCTCAGTATCCGCCAGAGGCAGCATATCCGGTTCATTCTTGCGTATACCATCCAAATACTGCTCTAGGGTTTCGAGTGATTCCGGCTTTGGCAAATTATACTTTTTGCGCAAATCTTCCCGATAGGCGATACCCTCATTTACATACTCCTTCCAGATCGCTGGAACTGTGTAAATTTTCTTGTCAACCTTGACTGCCTCCCAAAAATCCTGCGGTACATATGTTTGCAGCTTAGGTGCAGCCTTCGGTATGAGATCATCTAGCGGAAGGAAAGCCCCTTTCTTCGCATATGACTGGTAATCCACCCATTCTGCCGTAAAGATCAGGTCAATCGGCTGTCCTGAGGACAACAGGAGCTTATACTTCTGATCATAGTCTGTCCAGGTTGTGAAGTTGAATTTGACGGTTGCATTCAAATCTTCTAAAGCCAATTTGTTAATTTCGTTCTCAATGAGTTTTAAATCCTTTGGGGCATCGCCCAGCATATAGAACTGAAGCTCCACTTTCTTGGATGTGTCGATTCCAGTCGCTTCTTTTACAGCCTCTTCTTTTACAGCTGGAGCCTCCGTGCTGGTATTTGACGTAGTCTCCCCAGTTTTGGCATTACCACTGCAGCCAGCAAACAAACTTGCAGTTAAGAATAAAGAAGTGCCGACCGTTAACAATTTCTTTTTCCCTTTTCTCATACTAACCCTCCCCTTATATTGAAAAATTATATGTCAGCCGATCGCATACGAGTTTCTTTCGTTTGCTTTCGGTACTAACCCTTCACCGCACCAATCGTTAATCCCTTCACAAAATATCGCTGCACGAACGGATATAAGAAAATAATTGGTCCTGTAACGACGATCGCCATCGCCATCTTGGTCGATTCTGTCGGAATTTCGCGCCCTAGGGTTACCCCAGTTCCAGTGGCCATTTGAGAAACGAACATCATGGTATTGATCGTGTTATACAAATAGTATTGAAGCTGATACATGTTAGCGTCATTAATGAACAAGGAAGACATGAACCAGTCGTTCCAGTACGTCAGAGCAAGGAACAGACCGACAGTCGCTATGCCAGGCATAGCAAGCTTCAGCACGACACTGTAGTAGATCCTAAAGTCGTTCGCGCCATCGATTTTGGCTGATTCGAATAATTCTTCCGGAATCGCAGATTTGATAAAGTTTTTCATTAAAATAATGAGAAAAGGTGTCATAAGACCAGGTAATATCAGTACGGCATAGGTGTCTGCCAGCCCAAAGTATGTAGTCAGCATGATGTACCAGGGCACAAGCCCCCCTCCAAATAGCGTTGTGAAATAAATGAAGAAGGCCATTTGATTGCGATACTTGAAATCTTTCCTCTGCAGAACATAACCTGCCATCGTAATAAGAAACAATCCCACCAGCGTTCCAACCACAGTTACAAAAATCGTAACACCATAAGCCTTGATTAGCTGAGTTGGAAAGGTAAACACCATTTGATAACCTTCCAGTGAGAACACTTTAGGAATCAAGTGAAAACCGTCGCGAATAATGGATTCATTGGCTGTCAATGAGCCTGAAATGATCAGAATGAAAGGAAAGAGACAGATCAACGAAGAAATTGTAATGATCAGGTAAGCCATCATGCGGAAAACTCTAGAACTTAGAATGTTGTCATCCAATGTAATCCCTCCTCCCTATTTTAGAACAATGCATAATCATCATTAATTTTCTTGATGATATAATTCACTGTCATAATCATTACAAATCCGAAGATAGACTGATACAAGCCGGCAGCAGTGGCCATACCAATATCAAAATTAACTTTCAAAGATCGATAAACGTAAGTATCGACAATATCCGTAACGTTGAAGAGCACTCCGTTGTTCCCGACAAGCTGATAGAACAGATCGAATTGACCTTTCATAATACTTCCGAGTGCAAATAAGAGCAGAATGATAAATGTTGCCTTCAGCATAGGTATGGTAATATGCCAGATTCGCTGAAAAATATTTGCACCATCAATTTTGGCAGCTTCGTAATACTCATCGCTGATTCCCATGATGGATGCAAGATAAATCACCATAGAATATCCTAAATTTTTCCATAAATAAAATACTGTAATCAGAATTGGCCAGAGCCATGGTGTATTGTATATGTCTACTGGATTGAATCCGAACGATTTTAGTAACTGATTAACAAAACCGGAATCAGCATTAAACATGTTAAACGCTAAAACACTAATCAGAACAAACGAAACGAAGTAGGGTAGAAACATAATGGATTGTGATAATTTTTTAAATAACTTACCTCGGACTTGACTTAATAGGATTGCTGCCCCTATAGATACCACGTTACCTAATATGATAAACACCACGTTGTATCCAAGCGTATTGATTGTCAACTTCAACAGAATTCCAGATTGAGTTAAAAATTTAAAATTGTCTAATCCTACAAACGGACTTCCAAATAAACCACCTGCAAAATCATAACTTGTGAATGCATAATAGACGCCGACCATTGGAAAATAGGAATTAATTAAGAAAAAAAGCAGTGTCGGTGCTATCATCAAAAACATGATTTTATTCTTATTTAATTCATATAAAAAACCTTTCTTCTTAAACATGACTGACCTCCTCCTGAATAGAATTTCTCGTGAATCTTACTTCCAAATCATAGAAGAAGCGGATTCGATAATGTACTGTACAATGACACACATTGCTGTAATCTCGGTACTTGTGAAGTATGAACTTTCTGTACTTTTGTGAATTTTCACTACATTTAACCTAATTTTGGCTGTTGAATTACGAATTTGATTGAAAGCACCAAACTGATGAATTATACTCAGACTAGTGATGAAAGGGGTTTCATGAAATGATGAAACAGTGGTCTAGAGAGCATAAAAAATTTTATATCCGAATACTCTTTGGCTCTATCGTATGTGTTATTATTACACTTTTGATTACTTCAACTATTCTATATATGAACTTCGTAAGCATCGCACTTAAACAAGTTTATCGTTCCGATTCTAATAGTCTGAATCAAATTAAAACAGAATTATCTAATATGACAGAGACTGTTACCTCACTGTCCTCCCAGATTTACACTGACCCTGCGGTATCCA
Organism: Paenibacillus sp. UBA6285; assembly: GCA_002438345.1. Lineage (GTDB taxonomy): Bacteria > Bacillota > Bacilli > Paenibacillales > Paenibacillaceae > Paenibacillus_AQ. The sequence goes on along the minus strand of DJUJ01000003.1, from coordinate 14,780 downwards.
AATTGTTGTATTATTCGGACTTGAATATCTATGACACCATTTTTGCACAGCAACAACTCGATAACTATCGCGCATCCTTACCATTCATTGAATCCATTTATGTATATAATGCGAAATCCAATCAGTTCTATATTAGTTCCAATAATTCACGAAGCGGAATTCAACCGAAGTCCAAACTTGATGATGATGGAATTCTAGACCTTTTTAAGAAATTCAAAGAACATCGCCCCTTTCAACCGATTCCCAGAACCTATAAAATCGGTTTGACTCAGACCACTCCAGTATCAAGCTACACTTACTTATGTTATAGCATCATTGATGATAATAACGATTTAAATGCAGCTGTCGTTGTCAATATCTCTGCATCTTGGTTAGGCCTGCGAATGGATCCATCGGAGAAAGAGATATCGGAGAATAACACGTTTATCATTAATCAGGATGGAATATTATATTCCAGTAATGACAAGCAAGCGATGCTAACTGATCTATCTGATAAAACCTATATACAGAAAATTATTCAGGATACTTCAGAATCTACATATTTTGTAGACACTGTAGATGGAGTTAAATCTTTAATAACGTTTACTTCACCCGATTCATTAGGCTGGAAATATGTTCGAATTACCCCTTATAGCAATATCAATCAAGAAATAATTGTAATGAGGTATCGAATACTCATTATCTGTATTGGCATTCTTCTCTTAGGATTGTTGATTTCGTTAACTTTATCCCATGGTGTATATCGCCCGATTGACAAAGTCATACGCAAGTTCAAAACCCTGGAAACAGAAAAACGTAATCATCAACATATTCTCAAGCAGGATTTCCTTAGAAATACGATTTTGAGTAGAGAAACGAATAATGCTGAGGTGTTGCAACAAAAATTGAAATACTTCAATTCAGAGCTAATGGTTAATAGTAAATCACTGATTGTTTTAATAAGGATTGATCAGTTCCCGTCGGTTCTCGAGAAATACAAAGATGATATTAAATTGCTCAAATACGGCATAATGAACGTTAGTACAGAAGTTGCCTCGCCGATCTTTCAAATCGAAGCCATTGATCTGGGGGATGATAGTCTTATACTTATACTCAACTTCCATGATCCGCTTTATAATATGGAACGGGATTCGCTGATAGAAATGGCGGAGCTTATGCAGTTGTCAATCACCAAACATTTAAAATTATCCATTTCGATTACCTTTAGTCCTGTGAAGGAATCCATCGAGCAATGCATTTTAGTCTACAAACAAGTACTTGAGGCTTCTTACCATCGATTATTCAAAGGACACGGCAGTATCCTCTTTTCCGATGATATTATGGACTTAAAATCCAAAGAGTACATATTTCCCGTTCACAAAGAAAAACAGTTCATTGAATCTTTGATGTCAGGAAATGTGGATAAGGCACGGAGCATCTATATCGATATCGTAGGAGAAATATCAGAATATTCTTTTACCGTGGTTCAACTTGTCATATCGCATTTAGCACTTACCGTTAATAACGTCTTACGGGCATTAAAAAAGAACAATGCGATTTTAACATTACCCGAATTCGATACAACGTTCTTACTCCCCAATCATGTTGAAACCATGGAAGAAATCAACACGCCGTATTTCAAGATATTTGAAGAAATAAGTCAAAAACTCGAAGAGAAACGAAGTACAAAACAAGAAGATCTCATTAGAAAAGTACATCAAATTATTGAGCGAGATTATAGCAATTCCAACCTGTGCTTAAATTCAATTGCAGACGAGTTATCGATGTCTCCAATTTATTTCAGCCGGCTATATAAACAATTAACCACAAAAGCACTATCTGATAAAATTAGTGAAATGCGGTTGAATAAAGCCAAAGAGCTGCTGGAGACTTCTGATTACACCATTGTTGATATCGCCGAAAAAACTGGATTTACTAGTAGTTCGTATTTTTATCGTTTATTTAAGAATAGTACTGGTATAACCCCGAGCGATTATAGAAAAAAGATAAATGTTTGAGATTAAAATCAGCACAATACTAAATCAAATAGGTCCATGCGCAATTGCATGGGCCTCTCCAACATTAAATCATTATGAAAAAAATGAGACCTCCCGTAAGCTCAACGAACTCACGAGAAGTCTTTAATTTTACACAATGTATTCAATATGTGGTCAAACGGCGTTTCCCTTGCGGGAAACCCTTGATGTTACAGGCTTTACAGCCTATATTACATCATGCCGCCCATAACATTAGATGAGTTTTATGTGTTTTTTGGATCTTTTCTTCAATTTCAAGTCCGCAATTCAGGAAAAATTAGTCCTATATGTCCAGTTACAAATAATGCGTCCGCAGTGTTCGTGGTCAAGTGGTGGTCAAAAAATTTAATAGTCACTAAAATACATGTGTTGTATGCGGGAACATAGGTCAGTTGGCTGGCATTAGTTGAAGTAGACAAACACCTTGATTTATAAAGGTTTTCTACGTTCAAGTACGGTTCTGTTTGGATGTCTTTTGTACGCCTATAATGGATTTCGTCCCCAATTAGTCCCCACACAGATATTTGCTGATTCCCTTGAACTTAAGAATCTTCTTTTCACTACTAGAACCTATATCTTAAAAATAGAGTTTTTGAATTTGCGATACGTATTAGAATAATCGACTGTAATTTCAGCTTGGACAAGGGATTGTGACCACTTCCTCTACTTTACTTGGCACTTTCAAAATATCCTTTTCCAAATAATGAAGCGAATAACTTCATACTAATATAGGCCACCTATCCCAGGTTGATTACCGAGAAGCGATCACCACTATACGATTCTCTTTTTTGATTATATAGTTAACGGGCTTTGGCCATTTTCATCTCTCTTTTATTAAAATAAGCATAGAGTCAAAGAGCTCCCATCTTGATGTCAAAGTGTGGGCTGTTTACTCTTAGCAAATCAATAATGTCCTCCTCTTAGGTTCGAACGTTCCTAAGAATAACCGAACAAAAATGTACTCTTTCGTTTTCAATTAAAAAAACGAAAGAGTACATTTTTGTTTTATAGAGATCCATTCAAGGGCAGCGTTTCAGATCATCTTAACTGATGTCTTTTTTTCGTTTCCGCTGACTTGAAGGATAGCTTAGCGTATATTTTCGATAAATAAAAAGCCAGTGATCCTTACTCTAAGGATCTACTGGCTCCAACTTTTGAATATGGAAGTTCAGGGATTACACGCTTTCAATTCCTTTAGCCGGCACAACAGGATAATTTGGATACATCCTTATCAAATGTAAGAGCGGCAAATTTTAATCCTTCGGCCATCGTTAGATATGGCGCAAGGCTTTCCCGTAAATCTTGAACTGTCAGCCCATATTTCACCACCAATGTCGCCGCGTATATGACGTCGCCTGCATTTTCAGCAACAATATGAACCCCTAGTACCTTTAACGACTTAGAATCAGCCACTATTTTAAAAATTCCTGTTGTTTCGCGATTTACAATTGCTCTAGTTATCACATCCAAAGGGAGAACGGAAGTTTTAACTTCATACCCCTTTGCCATAGCTTGCTCTTCCGTAAGTCCTACGGTAGCAACGGAGGGGGAAGTGAATGTCACGCCAGGAACAGCTTCAAGATTCACTTTCCGCTCTAAACCTCCAATTGCATTATCTGCCGCGATGCCACCTTCATAAGCTGCCACATACACAAATTGCGGACCCACCTCACAGGTACATTGTTAGATGGGCTTCACACCCCGGATTTGCTCGAATCCGACGCATGCCATCCTAGCCTGACAGGGTTTGAGGTAACCCTTCGCTTCAAAATAGAAGCATCAATTTACAGCGCCTCGTGGCGCACTGAGCTATAGTGTCCCGTTAGCGGAATGATATCTATGTAGCACGTGCATCTATACTCGAAGCACTTTTACCACTAGCCGTTTTACCACCCCTATAAACCGAGGTTTCGTCCATGAAGGAGACACGAAAATCGTGTACATCCCTAACCGGTTTCCGCCCCATAAATCAGTAATTATGCCATTACCAATAACTGCTGTCTCGTCTCTACGGGTTCCAAGTATATTCAATGCTGCTAAAAATGCTTTTTTCTTCGGTTTACCCGCTTCGAACAAAGCTGGAATCTCATTAACCTGCCCGTGTTCTTGTGTCGGAGGTTTGCTATTTGAGACAATTATCAGCTTTATCGCATATCTGGACTGAAAGTTTTTCAGCCAAGTTTTCATCGAATCCGATACAGACTCAGCATTCTTCTTCATTAATGTATTTGTCCAGTCAAGTATTATTCCTTTAATTCCTGCCCGCTGCAGTGCATCTCCGTCTATCTCATAAGTGCGCAATTTGGGAAGGTTTAAAAATAGGCATAAGCTTCCTCCGTTATAGTGATATAAGTAAGCCAGTCGTATATAGATTGCCTTCATTTTGTTAAAATCATTCTTTCGAACAATAATCTCTCCTGATGTATTCTTTAAGATCCCTTAAATTGCTATTGCTTCAGCATTAACCTGCCAGTTAGCTTAAATCTGCTAATCAGACGTAAGAAGCCAAATCAACCAATCAAAGGGAAAAGTACAGAAGTCTTTGTTTTAGTGGAAGGCGAGGAACATCAGGTTGAAGTCGTAGAGAATATATTTTGGAAACATTTAGCTTTTGGCGTCGCGATTATCAAACAAACGAGGTGATACATTTGAGACTAAGTACGATTAGTTCAAAGGGTCAAGTAACCAGCGGCATCGGAATCATAGGACATAGATGACCTGGATAATAGCTCCTGCTCCTGACTCCGTTTAATCTCTCTTAATCGCAACATCACTTCATTACCGCCGCGCCCGAATAGATCATGAAGGTGGCAATATTCGTTATATAGCGCATCATATACCGCTGTATTCGTCGGATTCGGAATATAAATATCGGTACAATCCTGTGTCATATACGAAGCCGCTTCAGCCACATTGTCATATCCCCCACGCGCTGAATCAGCGGCTACTGCACCGAATATAGCGGCACCGATGCCAGCAGCTTGTGAAGATGCGGCAATTTTAATCTCCTGATTTAACACATCAGCATAGATTTGCATTAGCAATTTATTTTTAAACGGCATTCCTCCCGTGGCGATAATCTCCTTCACTTCAACGCCGGATCGTCTGAAGGTTTCGATTACTTTACGAGTACCAAAAGCTGTCGCTTCTAGAAGTGCGCGGTATATTTCTTCTGGCTTAGATTGCAGGGTAAGTCCAATAATCATGCCGCTTAAACTCGCATTGTCGAGTATAGAGCGATTACCGTTCCACCAGTCAAGTGCAAGCAACCCACTTTGTCCAACTTGGAATCGCGCCGCTCGTTTTTCTAGCCACTCATGTATAGTTATCCCTTCACGTTCCGCTTCTTGTTCCACATAGGCTGGTAATGCACGTTCCACGAACCATGCGAATATATCACCGACAGCCGCTTGCCCCGCTTCGTACGCGTACAAGCCTGGAACAATGCCATCCCCAACAACTCCACAAATCCCTTCAACGTGCACTTCTTTCTCACTTAATAGCAGATGACAGAGCGAGGTCCCCATCGACATGACCATTTGTCCTGAATAGACAGCTCCGACACCTAGAAGTGCCGCGTGTGCATCGATTATGCCAGGAGCAACCGCTGTTTCAGGTAAAAGCCTCATCATGGCAGCAGCTTCACTCGTTAGCACACCTGCCTGTGAACCTAGTGCAACTACCTCGCCGCGAAGCTTCGTCGATACAAAATGCGCAAAGCGATGATCAAGCTCCGCATGAAAATCGGATGAAGGGTATCCATCATGCTTATTCCACAGCGCCTTATAACCTGCACTTCCACTATTCCGTTTACCTTCACCCGTTAGCTTGTACGTAACCCAATCTGCCGCTTCTATGAAATACGCTGCCGCTTCATAAATATGCGGCGCTTCATGCAGCACCTGCAAAGCCTTCGCCGTCATCCATTCGGATGAAACTTTACCACCGTAACGCTTCAAAAACGGTTCATTACGTTTTTCAGCAAGTGCATTGATCTGATCCGCTTCCCGCTGTGCAGCATGATGCTTCCAAAGCTTGACATAAGCATGCGGCTCATAATGATAGGGTTCTAAAAGACATAGCGGTGTGAACTGTTCATCCACTGCCAGTACTGTGCACGAGGTAAAGCTAATCCCAATACCGATCACTGCCGCCGGATCAACCCCTGCTAGATGAACGGCTGCAGGTACAGAGATTTGCAATACTTCAAGATAATCATCTGGATGCTGCAATGCCCACTCTGGTTCTAGCTTAACGTCTCCAAGTGGCAATCTTTCATCGATTACCCCATGTGTATAAGCCGTTACATGATGTGCAAGCTCTTGTCCATTATGGACATCGACAACAATAACACGTCCCGATTCTGTTCCGTAATCGATTCCAATCGCATAGCGTTTCTCCATCTTAAACCACATATTGCTTTGCTAATTGCTTGGATAACTGTCGTAATTGCTCAATCTCAAGAGCATTCGCAGAAGTGAAATCCTGATGATTTTTCGTCCGGCAATTCATATGATCGAGTATTCCTTCTAGCATCAAATAATATTTGGCATTCACAGGATACAATTGCTTCTCGATTAACGACATCATACTTAGTAAGTTAATAAGCTGTTCTGCTTGATCAGGCTGACTGTTCCAGTTTTGTACAAGCCATATGTACAATTTCGGATGAAAATTAGCCATTATTCCACTATAGCCAGACACACCCAAACGTAATGTATCGAGTAATGTAGCTGAGTTCGCATTGAAAATTTTCAACTGCGTTCCTTGAATGGCCTCAAGCTTGCGCTCAATATTGCTTGTATCACAGCTCGTATCTTTTAGAAAATAAAATCTTCCTGTTTGTGCGCACCATTGCAGCAATTCCGGTGATAAGATTCGTTTGTATGGATACGGACACTCATAGAAACCGAGCATAATATCCTCTGGAATCTGTTGCAACAGCTTCTCAAGATTATGCCTAAATACTTCGTCCGATTCCTCTTCGGTTGCTAATCGATTCGTAATCAATACAAGTGCATCAATCCCTGTACTCGCTATTCGGTTTAATTCTTCCACTTGATCCTCAAATCCATCTGATATATGGCCCGAAGCGATAACCGGCACTCGGCATGCCGCCTTCTCTTTCACGAAAGAAGCTATCTTAACACGCTCATCGCAGGAGAGGTTGAACATCTCGCTAGATTGACATACCGCAAAAAGACCATTTACACCTTGCTCAATATACCATTCGACTAATTTGCCTAACGCCTCATAATCCACCTCATCCAAAGGAGTGAACGGGGTAATCATCGTTGGCCAGACGCCATCTATCATTTGTTTATGCATAGGTTTAACCTCCATCGAAGTACTTCGAGTTAAGCTTGGAAACGATTGCTGATAGTATGAATGTATCTGTCAAATATGTATCACGCATATACAAAGTTCAACGTTAATTTAACGGAATATATTAGTGATAGATCCTGACAATAATGCTCCTCGACATACTGTTTAATCATCAATGCAAGTACATCCGATTTATTCAATTGCTGCTTAATCTCGTTAATATATTCAACAAGCCCGTATAAGAAATAGGTTAGCAGCTGTAAGCGAGCCTCAAGCTCTGAAGGCAGCTCACATTGACGTTTGAGATCATGCTGCTGTTGTTCCGTCAGGAATTGACCGATCTCAATCTCACTTTCAAATGCGTAGCGCTTACCAACCTCATAAATCTCCCCGACCAGCGTGTTGCGAAGATTAAAGGATATATTCTCGTTTCTTCTAAATAGCTCTTCCAGAAAACTAACTAAATCATCCTTCTTCCCTATCTTCAATATATTCAACAATTTACTCTCATCCGTTTTGGAAAATTGATAGTTATGCTTCACTTGCAGCGTATCCGCGTAGACCACTGTGAACGTTTCTTCCTTCGGGATACTTTGCAGTGCTGATAATGCATTGCTGTAAGAGTGTCTAATTCCATCAAGCCCAGCATAGGTTTCTCCAACACCAACTTGAATATTGCAATATTGACGATCGTTGGAGAAGGTCTGGATTAACAAGTTTAAACCTTGATTGAACGGATCTTGATCAGCCTGCGATTCTACATTACTTATGCACAGATACAGAAACTTATCGCGTTCAATGACATACACATTTGACGTCCGCTCCAAAAACCCCGTTATTAAAACTTTTATTTTACTTTGAATTAAAATACGATCTATATCTTGAATTTCCTCATAGAACTTATTAGTAAAGCTAAATGCAATCGCACAGCAGCGGTACGCATCCTTATTGAAATCAAGCTTGCTGCTCATAACCTTCAACAGTTCTTCTTCAGCATGCAGACTTCGTTCATCATTCCTCATTACAGTCAGCAACGAATAATTTAAATAGTCATACGTAAGCTTCTCCAATTCATGCTCATAACGATGATGATAATGAATGAGCTGATGTACACCAGCACCGATCTGATTAAAGTCGTTCATCGTATGAAACGGCTCGTTATCCAAATTAATTCCGTGCTGCTTGTCCGTCAATATTTGGCCAATCTTCACAATCGGATTATAAATTTTAAACGTATAAATAAATGAAAATAAACAACCAACAACGATTAACAATACACAAATGACAATGATCATCGTCAGGATATTCGATGCCTGTGAATTCAATTCCTCCACTGGCTTCACGACATAATACGTCCAATTATACGTTTCTGTATTCACTTTTGTAGCCATATAGGAATGACCGTTATTAAGCTTAATTACAGCTTGACCATTTAGAGTTGGCACCGCTTTCTCGATCTGCGAGATCGCATCCTCATTCATAAACATTGAATCGGATACAGCAATAACTTGTCATCGCCATCCGTTACAACCGCTTTCGAGTTGCCCGATGCTAGCACAATCTTCATCGAATCAATAATCTTCTCGATTGGGACAGTAGCGACAAACACACCGTGACTATTAGTCATTCGCCCTGTCAATACAAAAGTGAGCATCTCACGTTCACCGAACGCCGTCTGGACCTTGGTTGGTTTAATAATTTCCACATATTTGTATGATAATAACTTACTGTTCCAATAGGCCGGATCATAATCTTTATAATGATAAAACTTCGCCAGAGTCAGCAGCTCGGACTGAGCGAGCGACAGAGCATCATAATCTGGATTGCTCAGCAGTTCCTCCCAAGCGGCGTTCTGTATGTTCCCACAGGCTGCTTGCGCTACCAGTTACCCTCTGCTTTTAACAGCGCTTAATTCCTGATCCAACGCAATCACCTTGCTCGATAATTCTTGAACCGCCTTAATCAACGGAGCGACAAACTCTTCATACCGCAGACCCTGCTTCTTCGTCGCCTGATCTTCAGTCCAACCGGCGAAATCGCCGATTCCTAACGACATCAGCACCTCTTTCACTTCTTGTGAGATCAAGCCGTAATGCGGCCGGTTGAATTTATGCTGGATTGTCCGTTGGACAGCTGTCTGTTCTCCGTCAGCCCCGTCAGTCATTTCGGTAATCTCTGCATCATAGTCTTTAAATTTATAGGATACCGGACGCAAAGCATTGATAAAAGACAAACCTAAGTCACTGTCGTGGATGTTCTCCTTATCCCTGACGTCGGATGTGACAATCGTAGGAGAGCCAGCATAAATGGATTGCCAACGGTTTGACATCGAACCTAGCGTATATTCATTGTCATTTATCGGATTGAGCTGCTTCGTTTGTACCATCGCGCCATTCAAGTAGAAGGAGTTGGCGCGCCATTCCATTTGAGTAACCGTAGTTCCTAAACGAGTAACTAGCTCATAATTGACCGTCTCTCCTTCCGAATCGTTTTGGATTTGCCGGTTCAACACCCCGTTGTTTATCGTCCATTTCCAATTTTTCTGATCCGCCGCCCCGTCAGTCTCCCGCATCACCAGATAAGGCAGCTTGCTTTCCAACTGCAAATCTTTCTGAACAATTGAAATACGGCTTTTGTCGACTGCCCCATATTCATACTTCGTCCAGCCGTTGGAGAACACATGCGTACCGATCACGCAATCTCTCGTAATGTTCTGAAAGCTGAAGCCAACGCCGGAGACACCTTGGAAATTGATCCCGTCATATACGTTCTGTGGACAATTGTCGAGATAAATGGCGTAATCCAGCCCAAGCCCAGGAGTCAATCCGTCGCATTTTAATGCCCCGCAGTTCTTGAAATGGAAGCCGTAGGCCGTACCTGAAAATTTCGTAATGCTCGTATCCGCCTGCACACGAATGTTGCTAATCCAGGATTTGTTCACTTGCTCGAGCTTAAATCCGTACCATTCTCCACCGTGATCGTAGCCGGACTTATGACGTCCGACCGCTACATTATGGATCGACGTCCAGGACCGGTTGTTTAAGTGTAGGCAAACTCGCTGGGAATTGAAGAGGCTGTCGTGAATTCGCCCTTCCGAAAAAACTGTAGTGCCGGTCGATACGAGGCCTTCGTAGGAATGCGCGATATCTACATGCGAGATAAAGAAGAACACACGATCCCCGATCTCGATCCCTCTTTTGACCCCATGTGTAGTTACTCCGCTCACCCTAACAGAAAGCATTCCGCCCGCTGCGGACATTTTCAGGAACGTATGGTCGGGCTGCGTTTCAGGATCGAGACTCGTCTTGTATATGCCGATTGCGTCGATCTCCTCGATATACGCTCCCCAGCAGTCGCCCATCCGAATGCATGTTTCCCAGCCGTAATCGTAAACAAAACCGGATGAGATCGACTGCAGAATATTTCCGCGAAACTCCAGACCTCTAAAGAAATACCTTGTTCGATACGTGAAGTAAAGCGAGGAGTCGGTCGGGGTGGAAATCGCGTGTCGTCCATGTGCCCCTTTACTCATCAGGGTCATATGCTCAACTCCGCCTTCCCGTCCAACGTTCGTCTCCGCTTGAAAGACGAAACCGTCCAAACCGGCCATCTGATCGAACACGACGGTGGTTCGCCCGCTGCCCTCTCCGACCAGCCGGATCAATGGGACCAACAAGGTGGAAGTAACTCTATACGTCCCGGTCGGGAAAATGACATTCCTTCCATTAGCGGAATTCAATGCCGCCTGGATGGCCGACGTATCGTCTGCCGTACCGTCACCCTTTGCCCCGAATTCCCGAACGTTAATCCAATCCGCTCTTCTTAAAGGATGATCCGGGTGATCGGGACGGAAAGACTGCCCGTACACCGAGTCGGTCACGGAATTTTCTTTCGCATAGGCCGTTTGCAATGAATTTCCGAGTAGCCCACCGGCTGCCAGTGCGGCGCTAGCCATCCCTAATCCGGCCAAAAACGTCCGTCTAGCCATAGGTGCTGCTGTACTGTTATCGTCACCGCTAACGACACCCAGATTGCTTTCGAATGATTCGACTTGTTCGTTCTTATCCTTATTATCGTCCATGGATACGTTCCTCCGTTCGGTTTTAGTTATCGTTACTTGTTCAAGGCTTGAACCTTCCGGTATAAATCTCCAAAGATGCGGTCGCGGTTCACGCTATTCGCGCATCGAATAAAATGACGCTTCGAATCAAAGCTCCACCGGCACATGTCGGAATTCGTAATAATCGGGCTATGCACGAGACTTGTCGGAACCCAATTTGGTTCCAAAAGCCAAGCGACTGCGGACATATCCCAAATGACACGTGAATAGGCGAAATGGTCTTTGCGGCAATGCTCAAATGTTTCCACCAAATAATCCCCGACAGGGCCTTGATGCCTCAGAAATTTCTCCGTTTCAGACAAGGTGGTTAACAAGTGCGAGGCCACTCCATGACAAGGAATCAACACTAACGGCACGCCGCTATCAAATACGACACGGGCGGCATGTACATCCTGGCGCAGGTTGAATTCATCACAGTTAGGCCAGTGAAGAGCGTGACCGCCTAGCCACACAACGACAATCTTATTCCGAATGCTGGGCTCGAGCAGAATGGCCGATGCTACATTCGTAATTGCTCCTATAGCAACCACGTATAGCGGGTCATCATCCGAAGAAGCCAATGCTCGCTCGATCAGATCGGAAACAGCTTCACTTGGAACCGGTGTGGTGGCATCAGGCAAGTACCGGTTGGAGCCTTTAAAAGCATAGCCTTCGGGCGACAGGCCCAGCAGACTAAGTATCTTCCCTATTTCCTGATAGCTCTTCTCCATCCCGTCCCCGGGACTGTCAGAATTCGAATTATAAAAGGGGGCGGCGTATATCGCCTCTACCTGAAGCCGTTCCGGAGAAGTCAAAGCATGTACAATAGCAAATTGGTCATCAATTTCATTGTAAGTATCAGTATCCAGCACCATCCGGACCTTGCCGGTCGGTGGACTTAACCGATTTAAAATAAAGTCTGTATGCAGTGCGGGCAGATTCATTTTAATCCTCCATCTCATATTAAGGGTGACTGCGAGACGCTTTTGTGTTCATCTGTGTTGCGATAGCTTTGCGGCGTGACACCTTCTGTTTTCTTGAAAATACGCAAAAACGTTGTCCTGCTGTAGATGCCGACCTTGTCGGCGATCTCACTGATAGCCAAATCCGTTTCAGACAAAAGCTGCTTCGCCCGATTGACACGTACCATATTCACGTATTGCGTGATGTTCATCCCTGTCTTCTCTTTGAATATCCGCGATACATATTTTGGGGATACTCCCAGCCGGTCTGAGATACTCTCCAGATAAAGCTCACGGTCGTATTCCGTTTCGATCATTTCCGTAATTGCAGAAATCAGTGTATTCGTTTTGTTGGCTTGTTGACGGGAATGCAGCTCGACTGCGAGACGATCATAGAAATCAAGCACCGCTTCTTTCTTCAGCTCAAGCTCCACGGGCCATCCGTTGGAATCACTTAGCAGCTTATGGAGCTCTCTGGTCACAAGACGGTCGCGTTCCAATCCCTGTTCTAGAATAAATCTCAAACCTGTTCGGTACACCTCCGCAATCCACATGCCCAGAGCATGGGGCGAGGCGCTTCGGGTCTCGTGATGAATGATTAGCTGAGCGATCTTCTCCCTTAAGGAAGGTTCTCCAGCCTTCAGCATGTTCAACAGCTTGATCTCGTCTGTAAACGTATACATGACACTCGGGCGAATATCGAGACGTTCATAAGGTATAATCTCGCAATCCCGTGTGCTGTCGGCGTACTGCAGGGCCAAGATGGCTTCCTTATACGATTCGGCGATTCCTTTCATACCCTCATGAACTTGCCCGATTCCTACGTGAACGATGCAGTATTGAAGGTCGAACTGAAACGTTTGCATGAAGCTGTCCAACGCATTGCGCAACCCGGCTTCATCATTATGGTCGTCATTCGGTTCGATCACACAGGCGTACAGATGACGTGTGCATTCCAGCACGTACAGACGGAAGTGTTCACTCAAGAAGCTCCATATCAGCTTCTTAAGTTTACTCCATACAATAATACGGTCTTCGTCCGGGATTTGTTCGTAAAAGGCGTCTTTGAACTGAAAGTGAATGCTACAGCAGCGATACCGATCCCCTGTAAAACCAAGCCGTTCACGAAACATCTGATGAAGATCAATATCGTTCGGAAGCTCGCGATCATGGAACAAATGAAGCAGCGCCTGATCCATATATTCCTGCCGCACGCTTTTTAACTGCCGCTCGAATTTCAGGTTATGACGGATCAGTTTGCGGATACCGATGCCGATTTCGTCAAAATCATTGTCGGCCTGCTCCGGATCGTCCATCGTTTCACTCTGATCTGTGAGCGCATCCTTGATCCGCTGAATTGGCGTATAAAGCTTAAAGGCAAAGATGAAAGAGAACAACAGCCCGATGACGACCAACACAAGACAAATCACTACGATCATGCGTAAAATGCCGCTTGCTTGACGGTTGAATTCATTGACCGGCGTCAAGGAATACAGCTTCCATCCGTACAGATTCGATTGGACGTAGGAAACAATGTAGGGCGTTTCTCCAAGGAATAATTCCGTACTGGACGGATCGTCGGACGGAAACGCTTCCGTCAATTTACTGATCAAGGCTGCCTCACGGCCTTCCTTGTCTTCCGGACCAAGCACAGCCCGGCCGTATCCGTCCAAGGCAACAAATTGTGTAGAGGGATACGGCGCATAGCCTTTCAGTTTTTTTTGCAGAACGTCCTCTGAGATATTGGCCACCAAAACCGCATTATAGCCTCTCACCATACTGCTGACGATCACCGGAACAACTTTTTTGACAGACTGAAAGGTGTGCATTGAAGACGGTTCCAAGATTTCGATCGACCGGTCAGACAGGATCGAACGTTTCCAATAGTCGGGCCCGAACATATCATAACTTGCCGCACGCTTGAAGANNATATACTTTCTCGTGATCGATGAACATGAACAGATCATCGGCAAATTCGGTCAGAATCGCCCCTGTTCGTTTCAGGCTCTGGAGAATGTCAATCAAATTTGACCTGTCTTCCAGTGTATACTGGGCATCGGGCTTTAAAAGCCTATTGACGGAAACCTCGCTGAAAAAGCTGATTCCCGCTTCCTGAACCGTCCGCAAATGAGCGTCAACCAAATCTGCTGAAATTTGCAGACTCATCCTAGCGTTAGCTGCGAAGTCTTGCTTGTATTTGGACACAAAATTGGCGTATGTCGCAATGCCAATGATAACTATCGGAATAAGAAGGGACAAGAAATACAGCAAGATTTTATAATAGAGCCGGTTTGCCGGCATCAAGCCTTTCATCCGCTTCATCGTTGTTCCCCCCTCGATCCTTTTATAACGTTTCGATCGGTACTCTCAGAGCTGAAA
>DJUJ01000078.1:17354-17923 GCA_002438345.1 Paenibacillus sp. UBA6285 | reverse complement strand
TTGATTGGCATGTTCGCTGGTCTGCAGTTATTCGGTATGCTAGGGCTAATCATCGGACCCGTTGTCCTAGTTGTCCTTGTTGCATTTAACCGAGCCGGCGTATTCCGAGCTTTACACAGCTACATTGTTAGCGGCAGATGCAGATAGGAACCGATGAGCATCGATTCCTCACATAGCAAACAGAGCGGGCCCCATCAATGACAGGGGTCCGCTCTGTTATTGTTTTGAACATGATTCTAACGACGGTAAAAGGTGAAGGTGCCGTTCTTCATCTTCTTCTCAATCCATTTCAGCAAAAATATACGGTACAAAGGCCGAGACAATGGAAAAACTAGCGTGAACCCGACAATATCGGTTACGAAACCCGGCAATATCAGTAGTAATCCTCCGAAAAAAATACATAAACCATCCAGCATCGTCCGACCAGGAACGCGGCCCTCCTGCATATGTGTTCTGCTGTCCTGCAGCACCTTCTTACCTTCAAATCGCATCATCAGTAGACCGATTACCGAAGTGGTCAGCATAAGCAGCAACGTTTTGAATGCTCCAAGTTGATCTGCTACGTAGAT
>DJUJ01000078.1:14681-17280 GCA_002438345.1 Paenibacillus sp. UBA6285 | reverse complement strand
ACTTGTCAAGCCGGTAACCAGTAGCTCCCCAGGTGGATCCATCGACCGCAACTCCCCTAGAGTAGCCACTAAATCTTCTGAATTTCTACCTTCTTCTTCCGAAAGTCTCCGCACCTGATACTCAAATCCGACTCTTAACGCTGAAAAGGTAGTCATTCGCGCATACACGGAGATAAGATCATCATATCGCGCCGGACTTTTAAATTGCAAATCTGCTGAGGTGACAGGAAGCAAGACACCTTGTTTCTCAAGTTCACGATAAGTAAAGCCGATCTGACGAAACATCTCCGTACGACCAGACTCAAACCAGTTCAAATAATTCGCATGATACACGACACCCATCTGATCACTTTCCTGATATCGAACACGCAGGGTCGATTTATACCATCGGCTGGGCAAGCCAGTTCGCTCTAATTTCATCTAAAAATACTCCTTTCAGCATAAGCAGAAGGGGAGAGTTTAAACCCGAGCCCTTCTTAAGGTAGCGTTGTTGTCGATAGTTTGCGCCGGGAGCTCCTAGCGACATATAACAGCAGCATCGCTCCTGCTATTGAGCTCAACATACAAGATAGGTTCATTACTTCTACTCCGCCTTGATTGAGTAAGAATCCATTCAGTAAATTACCGACAATGCCAGCAAAACCTGCAAACACCATATTAAATACACTTTGGCCAGTGGCCTGCATCTCGTTAGAAGTGATCTGAGATACATATTCGACCGCAGCAATATAAAAGAACCCAAAAGAAAGACCATGCAGCACCTGCACTCCGATCATTACCGATGGATATGGAAAAGCAACCTGAATACCCCACCGCAAAACATAAATAAGTGCCCCAAGGAGCAAGGTCCGCTCACGGCCTATCCTCTTGATCACCTTCGAAGCAAACAGCATGGAAGGCACATTCGTCACCGATGCGAGAAAGAGCGCAATCCCTGCATAGCGAGTAGAGCCCCCAACCGATTGAAAAGCGATTACAAAATATGTACCAAAAGCAGCCATCGTCTGGTTCACAAGAAAGCTTCCACCTAAAAACGCAAGGAAGACCCGATTCCCCAGTAGTTGTCTTACCCCCTGAGTAAACGATTGCCTCATCATATGGTTCTCTTCCGCCTGCTTCGGCAATGTAAACGCAATAAGGACCGCAATCATATTAAAAAAGAGAAAAGGCAGCCATATCGTGGATACAGAGAAGGTTGATACATACAGCCCCCCTGCATAGGCTCCCACGGCCGCCCCAACGCTCATCATAAGCCTGATGCTACCATAAGTGGCCCCAGCTCTATTCGCCGCCGAGATCGCGTAAGAATCAGCTATAGGAGCCTGTGTAGAGGAGAAGATCGTTGAGGCGGTATACACCAGAAGTAGTACAATGAAATATTCCGAACGGTAAAAAACTGCTAATAGGGCCGGTACCGCTACACTTAGGATTAGTACTAAACGCGTTTGATTATACCGATCAGAGATAATTCCCCATATCGGCTGAATCGTGATTGCAACTAGTGTGCCTGTTGCCATTAGTATACCTATCTGTCCGCTATTAAGGCCATTGTGGACAAGCAGCAGCGAAAGATAAGAGCCAAATGAACCGCCAGCCAATCCTAAAAAGAGATAAAAGCCGCGCAGCTTCAATAATTTTTCCATATGTGCTACAAGTCCTCTCTAACTTCTTAATTAAGAAGAAATGACGTTTATATTTTTATATTTTAACAGAACACCCGTACTTCATATGTAATCATCGCATTTAATATAGCAGTACTATAAAGGCGGTGGACAAGTTGAGCAAAAAACATAATTCTCTCATGGTAAATCATCCCTGTCTAACAGACAAATCTAATGCGAGCAATAGACAGAGCTCTGCCTTCGGCTGGTCTTCTAAGAACTGGAGCGGCTACACTGTTACTGGTAGAAAAGGGGCCTTCAACCGCATTTCCGGCGAATGGATCGTCCCTTACGTAAAACCAACCCACAAACCCACCTATTCCTCCGCATGGATTGGCATCGACGGCTTCAAGAACAGCAGCCTTATCCAGACTGGAACAGGTCATGAATTCGTAAATAAGATTGCCCGTTATTACGCCTGGTGGGAAATACTACCCGACGTTGAGACCGTAATCCCCCTTCCAGTACACCCTGGTGACCATATGAAGGGCACGATCACGAAGATAAACCACACAAAGTGGTCTATCACACTCCGGAATTTAAGCCGAAATTGGACCTTCCGAACACTCCAGCGATATAACGGTCCACAGACCTCCGGCGAATGGATTATGGAGGCTCCTGAGGTCGATGGTTCCATCGCAAAGCTAGCACGCGTAAGTACTACCTACTTCACCTGCTGCCGAATCAATGGAAAACGACCTAAGCTAACTCTTTCAAGGGGAGGTATCATGGTCCAGAATAACATCACAGTCGCTGTTCCTTCCAGTCCAAGCCATCACGGGGACTCTTTTAGCATCAAACGAATATACTAACAGCATAAATGGATTCAGTACAATCTTCAATCGAATATGTAAATGAACACGAAAAAAGAGCTGTCTCATTTGTAGATTTTCACTACTTCTGAGACAGCTCTTTTATTTAAAATATAAGAAAGTATA
>DJUJ01000078.1:2449-14628 GCA_002438345.1 Paenibacillus sp. UBA6285 | reverse complement strand
TAAGTTAGTGGAACCGGAACGTCCGAGTGGAATTCCTGCAGTAATAACAACTAGGTCGCCAGTTTGAACCAGACCGGAATCCTTACCACCTTTGATTGCTGTTTCCAGCAATTCATCTGTGGAAGTAGCTACTTTACCGAATACTGGAGTTACGCCCCAAACGAGGGACAATTGACGCATAGTTCTTTCTTGTGTCGTAACAGCAATGATTGGTGCTTTAGGACGGTATTTGGAAACAACGCGTGCAGTATGACCAGTAACAGTCGAAGAAAGGATAGCCTTAGCGTTCAGATCCAAAGCGGAAATCGCAACGGATTGGCTGATAGCTTCTGTAACTGTAGTTTCTTGTGCAGTTTGTTGTTTCATGAAGATTTCACGATGGTCCAGAGCGGATTCCGCTTTCTCAGCAATGCGGGACATTGTAAGTACGGATTCTACTGGGTATTTACCAGCAGCAGTCTCTCCGGAGAGCATGATCGCATCTGTTCCGTCGAAAATAGCGTTAGCTACGTCACTCGCTTCAGCACGAGTAGGACGTGGGTTGCGCTGCATGGAATCCAGCATTTGTGTAGCTGTGATAACTGGTTTTCCAGCTACGTTACATTTTTGAATCATCAATTTTTGAGCCAAAGGTACATCTTCAGCAGGGATTTCAACACCAAGGTCACCACGAGCAACCATCAGGCCGTCAGAAGCTTCTAAAATTTCATCAAGGTTGTCAACACCTTGTTGGTTTTCGATTTTGGAAATAATTTGGATGTGAGAAGCGTTGTTTTTCGCAAGCAGCTCACGAATTTCCTTAACGTCGCTAGCTTTGCGAACGAAGGAAGCGGCGATAAAATCGATGTCCTGTTCGATACCAAAAAGAATATCGTTGGTGTCTTTTTCCGTAATACCCGGCAAGGAGATATTTACTCCTGGTACGTTAACGCCCTTCTTGCTCTTGATCGTACCACCGTTTACAATACGGGTCTTGATTTCTGTACCTTGAATGTCGACAACTGTCAAACCAATCAGACCGTCATCAATAAGGATGGTGGATCCTACTTGAACATCATTAGGAAGTTCACTGTACGTGATGGAAATACGTTCTTGGGTGCCAAGGATTTCTTCCGTNNGTCAGATACTCGTCCTGAACTAGTTCAATCGGTTCTACTTCCAACTTGCCTGTGCGAATCTCCGGTCCTTTTGTATCGAGCAGGATAGCAACAGTTTTGTTCAGTTCCTTAGATGCTTGACGGATTGTTTGGATCCGGGCACCATGCTCTTCAANNTCCGATCGTACATACAATTTTACTTTTCCGCATTAGGTTTTCCTCCGTTTTTTCGTTCTCTCTGTCTCGCTTTTTCCAACTACAAAATCTACTACAAGGCTAACTAATTAAATAGGAACTTTGTCACATGTGCCTTTAACTACGCCCTTATGAATATTACTGCAACTTAGACACAAAATCAATGTTGTAGGCTCTTTTGGATGTAATTTAAGCTCGAATTATCTGAACGCACAAAAAAATTAAAATAATCCCGGCAGTGAGTCGAGATTATTTTAATTCCAATAAAATGTATAATTTACACTAAATTCAATATGGTTCACTAAGTATGGTTATATGTCTTAAAGTGCAAATGGTAAAACACTTCTTACACTTCCGATTCCACTTCTTCTTCAAGGAAAATCTGCTCTTGCTGGACTTCTGCAAACTCACCAATTTTACGGAATTTACGATAACGATCTTCTTTCAATTCCGCTCTATTCAGAGGAATTAGCTCCTGCAAATGACGCCATAACGCATCCTTAATTGCAGCTGCCGTAGCTTCGTAATCACGATGAGCGCCACCTTTTGGCTCAGGAACGATCTCTTCAATGACTTCCATTTCAAGCAGATCAGATGCCGTTATCTTCATGGCTTCCGCCGCTTGATCAGCCTTCGAAGCATCCTTCCATAGAATCGAAGCAGCACCGTTAGGGGATATTACGGAATAGATGGCATGCTCCAGCATAAGCACTCTATTACCAACTGCCAGTGCTAGTGCTCCACCACTTCCGCCTTCTCCGATGACAACACAGATTACAGGAACACCAAACTGAGACATTTCACGCAGATTACGGGCGATCGCCTCAGACTGGCCTCTTTCCTCAGCTGTATTGCCTGGATATGCACCTTTCGTATCCACGAAGGTTATAATGGGACGTTTGAACTTGTCCGCTTGCTGCATCAGACGCAACGCTTTACGGAAGCCCTCAGGGTGTGCACTGCCGAAAAAGCGTAAAATATTTTCTTTTGTATCTTTACCGCGCTGTTGACCAATAACCGTAACCGGGACGCCGTTCAGTTTGGCGATACCGCCTACAATAGCAAGATCATCCCCATACATTCGATCACCGTGTAGCTCAATAAAATCTGTGAAGATCTGGTTCATAAGATCAAGGGAAGTCGGACGTCCTTGATGTCTTGCTAGATGCATTTTTTGGGAAGGAGAGATATTAGAATATACTTCTTCCTCAAGCACACGGTACCGTTCTTCCAGCCTTGCTACCTCATCCGTAAAATCAATNNACTGCTTTAGCTCGGCAATTTTCTTGCGCATTTCAACCAGAGGCATTTCAAAAGGCAACTCTCCTGCCAACCTAAAATCCCCCTTTCACATCATGCATTTCCAAAATTTTGGTCAGTGTGACACGCATTTCTTTACGGTGCACAACCATATCAATCAAGCCATGCTGCAGATTAAATTCAGCCGTCTGGAAATCATCCGGAAGCTTCTGGCGAATCGTCTGTTCAATGACTATACGTCCTGCGAAACCAAATACCGCCCCAGGCTCTGCAATAATAATATCGCCAAGACTAGCAAAACTCGCAGATACTCCGCCGGTTGTCGGATCTGTAATTATAGAAATATAAAGACCGCCCACTTCATTGAAACGAGCAAGCGCTGCACTGGTCTTCGCCATTTGCATAAGACTTAGAATACTCTCCTGCATTCTCGCTCCGCCTGAAGTAGAGAAAATAAGGAGTGGAAGCTGCTTCTCCGTGGCTTCTTCAATCGCTCGGGTAATCTTCTCACCTACTACAGACCCCATACTGCCCGAGAAAAATTCAAAATTCATCACAGCTACGATAACTGGATGTCCGCCAATAGATCCCTGTCCCGTAATCACGGCATCAGTTTGTCCCGATTTAAGTTGTTGTTGCTCCAGTTTAGAGGCATAACCCGGGAATTTCAGCGGATCTATAGAATACATTTCACTGTCAAACTCAATAAAGCCCTCTGGGTCTAACGTCATAGCAATACGCTCTACAGCGTTCAAGCGCAAATGATGACCACAAGTAGGACATACCTTTAGATTCTTTTCCAATTCCTTACTATACTGGATCGTTCCGCATTTGTTACATTTACTCATTAATCCTTCAGGTATTTCCCGTTTGGGGCGTTCGCCTTCTGCAGGCCCGCCGCTCCGCTCCAGACGTTCTGAAGGAATAGTCGCGTACTTCCGTTTCTTCTGAAATAAATCTTTGAACACACCCGCACCTCTTCAGCCGTTTATTTGCGTTATGCAGCTTGCCGCTGTCATGACTTTTCTTTTGATAGAAATTCAGGGATGCAGAATAAGATTAAGGACTTCCTGTACTTCCTCCAGTTCACCCGAAGGAACCAATATCTCAAACTGC
This sequence comes from Paenibacillus sp. UBA6285, assembly GCA_002438345.1. Taxonomy (GTDB): domain Bacteria; phylum Bacillota; class Bacilli; order Paenibacillales; family Paenibacillaceae; genus Paenibacillus_AQ. The sequence continues at coordinate 10,960 of DJUJ01000078.1, read as the reverse complement.
TGCTTGGACATATTGATTGGACGGCATTTTATCAAAAAACCTTCTTCAGTCAGCTTACTCTTAATCATATCCGCCACTTTGGCGGTCGGCGCGATATATATTACCGTCCACATGCCTTGCAAGGCCTCCCCAATCTTAATTCCCAGCCGTATCCCGTATAATGGAATTATGATAACACAGTTTTCTTTTTTCCCGCAACAGGAGTAGGGGAAAGGAAGCAAGACTGAGGAACTCGTTCTAACGAAATAAATAGGGTTAATTATTACTTGTCCGTGACTAGAGGATATACTTTTGCTCCTTCATGCCGATGTGCAATTCTAGCAGAAGCAGCTGCCGCGATACCCGCAACAAGATCATCTAAGAACACGTGAATACTACCCTTATCATCGTTCAATTCACCAATGATACCAAGTTTTATTTTGTCCAAGTACCCAAATCCTGTCAGTCCGATCATCCCATAAACCCCTGTGATACCAAGCGCTAGAGTCTCATCCGCTCCATAAAGTGATTCATCCGCCTCCATAACTGCCTGGAGCGGCTGCGGAAGCAGTCTTTTCTCTGCCAGTTCATCAAGTGCAATCCCCGTCATTAACGTGTACTGCACTTCTCTTTTTCCCAGAACAGACTTCACACTGGAAAAGCATTCTTCCTTGGATAAACCGGGATAATAAACCGATTGTAAAATATATACGATTTCAGCAATGGAAGAAAGTGATACGCCTCTACGTTCCAACAGATCTACTGCCATTTGATAGGACATGATGTGATTCCCCTTTCCGTACAGGGATTCGCCCTGTGGTTTCCTAATGTATGCGGAAAAGGGAGGAATTGTTCTTATTTTATTCTCACGGTACCTGCGCCCAGCATAGACTCTATAGCCGCGAACAGCTCCTCGGTAGGCTTAATTCGATAGTTANNCTGATCCCGTTCATAGAACAGAATCGTCGCTACTGGACCTGGATGATTCTGCAGCAGCTCCTTCAGGCGCGACAGCTGCGCAGCATTCTCGGCGGCCGGCGTGATCTTGATAAAGACACGCTGGCCTGAGGCCGGCGCTGGCGCAGCGGCCGGTGCAGGTGTTGCAGGTATTGCAGGCGCAGCAGCGCCGCCTGCAGGTCTGCCAGCGGTGCCAGTGGAGGCACCTCTGGCCCGCGAAGCAGGAGCTGCGCCGCGCTGCGGCGCAGCTCCTGCTGAGGCCGAGCGTCCCGCGCTATACGAGCGGGACGCGGCGGCACTACGGCGCTGCAGCAGGCCGCGGATAGTCTCCGCGGATAGCAGCGCCACTTCCTCGGCCAGCAGCTTGAAGCCTTCGTCCTCCTGCTGCACCTTGGCGCGCAAGGCCAGCAGCGCGCCCTTGGCAATCAAGCTGCGGCTTCGCTTCCACACCTCAGGAAAGAGCACGACCTCGCAGCGCTCGATCTGATCTTCCCATTCGATGAAGGCCATCGATTTCCCCTGCTTCGTCGTAATTTCCTTAACGGATACGACCATTCCAGCCGTAACCGTCTGGCTCTCATCCGCGACTTCACCAAGATCCATTAGCCGCTGCATCCCAGGCTCTTCAAGCAGCTCGGCGCTATCGTCGAGCGGATGACCCGAAAGATACAACCCCAGTAGCTCACGTTCCATCTCCAGCTGCTGTCCTACTGTGAACTTAGGGATATCCGGATACCGAATCTCCCAGTTCGGCGTCTCCACCAAATCATCGAACAACTGGATTTGCAGCTCATCCCGCTCCTTGCGCCATTTCAGCGCGGCGTCAACAGTCTCGTCCAGCATAGCCAGCAACTGGGCCCTATGACCCGGCAGACAGTCAAAAGCGCCTGCCTGAAGCAAAGACTCCACTACCCGCTTATTGCAGACCCGCAGATCCACACGTCGACAGAAATCAAGCAGACTGTCGAACGGTCGATCCTTGCGGACCGACATAATATTCTCCACTGCAAGCGTGCCGACGTTCTTAATGGCTGCGAGCCCAAAGCGGATATGCCCGGTTCCCTGTTCTTCGCCAGGAACCGGGNNAGTAAATAGTACGCCGCTCTCGTTCACATCCGGCGGTAACACGCCGATGCCCGTGCGGCGGCAGTCCAACACATATTCCGCCACCTTACGGTGGGTGCCCATCACAGCGGTCAGCATGGAAGCCATAAACTGAACCGGATAATGTGCCTTGAGATAAGCCGTCTGAAAAGCCAATACTCCATAAGCTGCAGCATGGGCACGTGGGAATCCGTAATCGGCAAACCGCACAATCATATCGTAGACGGCATTCGCATCCGTTTCGTTATATCCCTGCTGTAAGCTACCCTGTACAAAATGGCTTCGTTCCTTATCCAGCGTCTCGCGTTTCTTCTTAGAGACCGCCCGGCGGAGTAAATCCGCTTCACCAAGTGAGAATCCGGCCATAAGCGAAGCAATCTGCATGATCTGTTCCTGATACACAATAATCCCATAGGTATCCGCTAAAATAGATTTCAAATCAGGATGCGGATACTCTACTTCGATCTGACCGTGCTTGCCTGCTATATATTTCGGGATAAACTCCATCGGACCCGGACGATACAGCGCTAGAACCGATACGATATCTTCAAAACCATTTGGCTTCAAATCCTTAAGCACACGTCTTACACCCGCCGACTCCAACTGAAAGACCCCAGTCGTCTCACCAGCGCCTAGCATTTCATACGTGAGCGGATCATGATCTGGTATGATTTTAAAATCTGGAACACTGCCACTCATTTCTTTAATGGAATTCATACAGCGCTCAATAATAGACAAGGTGCGCAGTCCCAGAAAATCCATCTTCAGCAGCCCAACACTCTCCAAATGCTCCATAGAGTATTGAGTTAATGCTGTACTTTCGTTGCCCTCTTGAAGGGGTACAGCATCGGTTAGTGGACCTTTGGAAATGACAACCCCGGCAGCATGTGTCGAAGCATGGCGAGGCATACCTTCCACTTTCATTGCCATATCCAGCAAGCCTTTGATCTTAGGATTACTGTCATACAGCGCTTTAAGGTCTGGCGTAGTCTCAAGCGCTCTAGCAAGGCTGATGCCTAATTGTCCTGGGATGAGCTTGGCAGCTTTATCTACCTCGTTATAAGGTAAATTCAGCACCCTACCCACATCACGAACCGCAGCCCTTGCAGCCATGGTTCCGAACGTAATAATCTGTGCCACATGTTCTTTGCCGTATTTCTCCACCACATAACTGATAACCTCGTCACGACGCTCATCACTAAAATCGATATCAATATCTGGCATCGTGATCCGTTCTGGATTTAAGAAACGTTCAAAGAGCAAATTATACTTAAGCGGATCTACATCGGTGATTCGTAGGGAGTAAGCGGTTAGACTCCCCGCGGAGGAACCCCGACCTGGCCCAGTAGCAATCCCCTGACGATGACAATAAGCGATAAAATCCCACACAATTAGAAAATAATCGCTAAAACCCATATTCTCGATGATGCCAAGCTCATAGGCAAGACGCTTCTCAGCGGTCTCTCTTTGCTCAGGCGATGCCCAAAGCGGTGTGTCTATATACCGTTCTTCAAGCCCTTTAAAGCACAACTCTCGCAAATAAGCAGCGGAGTCCTTACCTTCTGGAATTGGTGAATACGCAGGCAGAATATGTTGACCAAAGGTAAGTTCCAAATTACATTTTTCTGCGATCAATTGCGTGTTACTGATAGCTTCAGGCACATGCGGGAACAACGCCGCCATTTGATCACTACTTTTTAGAAACAGTTGATCTGTTCCGATCTTGAGCCGTTCCTCATCATCCACAGTTTTACCTGTTCCAATACAGATCAGAACATCCTGTACCTCTGCATCTTCCTTGGCTAAATAATGGACGTCATTCGTAGCTACAAGTGGGATCTCACAGGCCTTGGCAAGTACGATCAGCTTCGGATTTACTCGCTTTTGCTCGGAAATTCCGTGATCTTGAAGCTCTAGGTAGAAGTCTTCGCCAAAAATCTCCTTATATCGCAGCGCTGCCTTGCGCGCCTCGTCATCTCTTCCATGCAACAGATGCTGCGGCACTTCGCCGCCAAGACAGGCACTGAGGCAGATAATCCCCTCGGAATGAGCGGCCAGAACCTCCATATCAATACGAGGTTTATAGTGATGGCCTTCCAGATGGCCGATAGAGATCAGCTTCATCAGGTTCTTGTAGCCGGTTTCATTCTTGACGAGCAGAATCAGGTGATAAATCGGTTGATCTTTACGACTGCCTCGCTCACGGCGAGAGCCCGCGGTTAAATAAGCTTCACAGCCAATAATCGGCTTGATTCCATTCTCTTTACACGCTTTATAAAAGGGGATCGCCCCATACATCACTCCATGATCCGTAAGCGCCAGCGACTTCATGCCGTATTCGCCGGCCCGGCGCACGAGATCGGTAATGCGCGCCGCCCCGTCCAGTAAACTGTATTCGCTGTGCACATGCAAATGCACGAAAGGGCTCATTATCCCACTTCCTTTCTACTACAAAAATCAAACATAAATAGTTGTTCAAAAAGTCCGCTTTTGATCACGAAGTAACCCAAGAAGCTTACTCGACATCGAATATTGAATTCAGGCGAAACTTCCGGTGCTCACGTAGCTTCCACTACGCTCCGCTCCTCATTTTCTACCTTCTTTCAATCTTCTCGGTGCTGAAAACCGTACTTTTTGAACTCGCACTATAAGATGAAACTATTTTATCATATTAAAGGGGGACCCGCCCATAGAATGGATTAAGAGCACATGGACAGGCAACGTTTATAGATGTCTCGTCCGGGAAGGGGCCTTTATGAGCATTTTTATGAGCAAAGCGATCCTCGATTTCTTTATCGCCTTCGGCATCGTACTTGGCGGAGCTATGGTCGGCGGAATCGGCGCCGTAGTATCCCTGCAACCGCCGACGCAAACGATGCTAGATGTAGCAGACCGGATTAAAATATGGGCACTTGCCGCCGCTGTAGGGGGTACTATGGACCCTTTACGAGTCATTGAAAGCAACATGATTGGAGGCAATCTCTCCCCTGCCATCAAGCAAATCATGTATATTGCCTTTGCTTTTCTCGGAGCCCATATGGGCAGTGAGCTAGTAAAATGGGTGTGCGGCAGGGGGTAAAGCCAGTGAGAGTTCCACCTTTTAGTCGTTTTCGTAGATTCACCCAGATCTCCGCTATATTCGTACTTGGGATCGTCGTGGGGGCCGTCATATACAACGCTATTTACCATGTAGGATATAACGTACTGTGGCTGGATAACTATGACTTACGTGTACAGATCGAGCAATATCAGAAAGATATCCAGACGCTCAAAAAATACAATAATACCTCTACCGTAATCAGAGAAATCAAAATCCGTTCGGAGGAGAGCAAGTCCAAAGAAGATAACCCTCTTGACCCCGTAACTGTAAAAATAATTATAAGCCAAATGGGATCAGATCTAGAACCGATGCGTGGCCGCAGCATGTTCGATATTGACACAGACAGTAAACTGGTTAGACTGCTGTTGGATGGCAAACTTTACATTGTGCGTGATAAGGAATACTCTGTCAAAATCCGGACGATGCTCGTCATGGAAGGCGTCCTGCAAATCTGGGTGGAAATCAGTCCTTTTAAGCGCAGCTGACACCAATCGTGTGATACAATAATGGACAGACAAAAGTGGAAATTACTTCAAGGCTTTTGCACGACATGATAAAGGAGCTGGCTGTCCATGGTTTTATTTATCAAATACTTACTGTTTATCCTGCTGGTGATCTTTGTAATCGGCGCTGCTGTGTTCAGCTTATCCTCTCGCCGTGCCTTAAATCCCCAAGATAAAGGGCTGAAACGCTCTGTCATGAATGTGATGCTGGGCGCAATGCTCGTAACGCTCTCCCTGATTTCCATGTTTCTGTTTCGCGGCTCCACCGTTAATATTATTGTTGAAGCTGCCTTTCTTCTGATCGGTGCGTTCAACATCTTCTCAGGATTACGCAGCTATAGTTATTACAGCCGAAACCGAAGCCAGGAGCAACACCAGTCGAAAGCCTAGGCTATAGCCCTGATAGGATTACAAGAATAAAATAGACTCCCCTCACTATCATCGTTGAGGGCAGTCTATTTATCATGCTTATAATTCATTGTGTCTTAGCCGTGATCAATGGATTGCAGCATTAGGACAGCTTTCGCTACCAGGGTATCCAAATAGCTGATCTCTATTTCAAGCTTACATGTACGACGACTAATTTCGAGCAATCTCGGCATTACAATGATCGCGTGTTCGATCTGCACCGGCCGAATAAAATAGGTGGACATATTATCTACTACATAGTCATTTCCTGTAATATCCTTAGCTGCCTTAAACGCAGAGAGCGTCATTAGCGTAGACAATATACCTTCAGAAATGGTCCCAAGGTCTGTGGCCATCTGAGGGGTAATAAAGCCATGGAAAAACAGTCGTCCCTCTTCATCCCGCTCATCCGCAAAACCGTTCCAGATGAGATGGTCGAAGGTCTCTCCTAGCTGTGGCGTGTTACGTACATCACGCAAACTTTGCAGCACTTCTTTACGAGTTAGAGAGCCCACCAATTTGCGGTTACGGTCTACAATGGGCAGGAAATCCACGCCTTCCCACATCATGATCTGCGCAGCTGAGGCTAGCGAAGTATGCAGTGCAGCGGTAACCGGACTCCGAACCATTGCCTTTTCAATGCTTTGCCCTTCCGTCAGGTCCTCTACTTCGCGTCGGCCGATAATACCAATCACTCGGTTCCATTCATCTGTAACGGGAAAACGCTGCTCTCCAGTGTCCTCTGAAATCTGCCGTAGCTCACCGACGGTGCTTGAAATTTTTAACGTATTCAGACGCGTCTTGCTTTCAACAATATCCTCAACTAACATAATTTTCTTCTTAATTAATCTATCAAAAATCGCACGGTTAATCATTGAAGCTACTGTAAACGTGTCATGTCTTGAAGATATAATCGGAAGGTCCAGCTCGTCCGCCAACGCCTTAACTTCACGGCTTGTCCCGAAACCACCTGTAACCAGAACACCGGCACCCTGTTCCAGTGCCAAGGAGTGAACATCATCGCGGTTACCCACAATAAGCAGACTGTCCGCGTCAATATAACGGATCATCGCGTCGACCTTCATCGCCCCGATTACATATTTATGTAGATGTTTACTCAGTCCGCTAGCTCCGCCGAGAACATGACCCTCCACAATATCAACCACGTCACCAAACGTCAGCTGTTCAGAAATGTTACGAGGCTTCTTTTCTACNNTCTACACGTACTGTACCAATCCGTTCCTTCGTGATGACAATCCCAAGATTCTCAGCTTCCTTAACTGCACGATATGCAGTCCCCTCGCTGACCAACATTTCTTTTGCAAGCTTACGAACAGATATTTTGGAGCCTACCTTAAGTCTTTCAATATGCTGCAGCAGTTGCTCGTGTTTAGTAATTGCATCGCCTTGACCTTCCAACTGTTACACCCCCGTACTCCGATCTGTACCATACTGTACTCAGTATACACGGAGAGAATGGCTCAGTACAACCGATTCATGAGCTTCGGGATTCCAATTATCTCCTTGTATACAGTTACCAAAGAAGAACAGGTAATTTTCCAACCGGCCCTGCTAATTGCCTAACAACCCTGTCTTTGCCCAAACCATCAAACTCAGAGTCTGATCATTGCAAGATGGCCTCAGCGGAGCGCTAGTTATGTATTTGAAGTAGAATGCTCGGTCAGTAAAAAGTAATCCGTTTGTTAGACAAACTGGGTAGACGAATAGAGAATAGACCCTTAAGAAAAAAGGAAAAATATGTTATGATGTAGAGGTGAAAGGGGATGACTTTATGCAATTTCTTTTTATACTCGCGTTACTCATTCCTGCGGCGTGGTACTACGCAGCTCTTGGAAAACGGATTTCTGCAGAAGAAAAGAAAGCTGGAAAAGATCTCACGGATGAGATCAATCCTTTTACAGGCGGACGATAACTTTAATACCCCTGCAGCTTTGCAGGGGTATATTTAAAGCCCACTGGCTAGTGGGCTTTTTCGTATGATTATGCCTCTCTTTACGCCATTTCGGCGCTTTTTGCGAGATTCAAGGGCTGATCAAATCTAGTTACTTAAGGACCGCAACCCCAATCCTATGATCTTTGTGTAACTCTAGTNNGCTCCAATTTTGCTTTTCGCACAGCTTCCAAACGCTTGGTCTTCTCCTCATCAACCCCAATAATAAAATGAAGATGTGCCGCAATGACCAGAAAAGCGAAAAGTGACCAGACGACTCCAAAACCAAATACCCAACTGGGCCCATTCGCAAGCGATAACTTCGGCAGTGCATACAAAAGCATGGCCAACGCCAGCAACAGATAAATAACATGTTTAGACTTGTTTCTTTTTCTCATAGTAACAGCTCCTTCTTAGAGAGGTTATTCAATCGAATCTATATCTCTACTCTATGAACATGAAGTCCGTAATATGAGGCAAGTCCACTAAAAAATATACTTCTATTCAAA
>DJUJ01000078.1:0-2425 GCA_002438345.1 Paenibacillus sp. UBA6285 | reverse complement strand
AGCGTTTAAGCGAGAAATATAATAGTACGCATTTATGTAGCTAGCAAAGCTTATATATGAGATGATGATTTTATTTTAGGAGGCGATTTTGAATTGAATGCAACTTATAATTATACTGAATACATAATTCGAAAAAAAGTATTTTCGATCATGGGTGCGAAACTCCATATTTATGATAGCGCAGAGCAGCTTGTACTCTATTCGCAAATGAAAGCGTTCAAGTTGAAAGAGGATATTGCACTGTACACAGATGAGTCCATGCAGAAGGAGCTTCTGCGAATAAAAGCCCGCAGTGCCATCGACTTTAGTGCTGTTTATGATGTGCATGATTCGGAGACTGGCGAGCATATTGGCGCTCTTCGCCGTAAGGGACTTAAATCCATTTTGAAAGATGAATGGACGATTCTCGATCGTCATGATCAAGAAATCGGAAAAATCAAGGAAGACAGCACCGCGATGGCTATACTCCGCCGCTTCATCTCTATTATCCCGCAAAAATATAATATCGAAATGGATGATACAACGATTCCGGCTTTCAAACAAAATTTCAACCCATTCGTTACAAAAATCATCGCTGACTTCTCCGACGATCCCAAAGGAATGCTTGATCGCCGCCTAGGTTTGGCTGCTGGTATTCTTCTCTGCGCAATCGAAGGCAAACAAAATTAGTGTGTTTACTCATACACTAGTCACAAGAAATAAGAGGGTGTTTCCAATGCCAAACGGCTTCGGGAACACCCTCTTTTGATTGTCACTGCTGAAACTTTCTAAGTGAACATTCGCTTAATAAAAGCGTTTATTCACCATACAATTGCGACAAGCTGTCGGTAATGATTTTGTTTACATCCTCGATTACAACACTCAAACGGCGTTCCGCATCGAACAGACGGCGAATCCCAAGATTCAGGTTAAGCACCTCGAATAACTTCTCCATCTTCTCCATTTCTTCCTGTGGAGGCATTTCTCCGCTCATCATCCGTTGTTGAAGCTCCATTTGGCCATTACGGAAGTTGTCGAGCATCGCTTTAGCTTCAGGATCTGTTTCTACGAGCTTCATCGAATTCCTGATGTCCGCTACCTCACTGCTCTCTTTAATGGCTTTCGCCAGTTCATGTGCTTTGTCGTGAATACTCATTATGATTCCTCCTAAAAGTTTTGTTAGCATACGCTTCTCAAGAGTTACTTCGTACAAAACTCACTTCGAAAGCGTTGCTTAAGTTTCCAAATAATCATTCATCCCATGCTTGTTTCGCTTCTTGGGCCAGACTTATGAAATGATGCGGCAAGGTTTTTAAAGAGTAGGTCAATCACCAAGGGTCATATGTCTCCATATGATGAATGATATGTAACCCTTAGCTACCAAATTGCCGGCATCATGCTGCCTACCGGAAGGAGATCCACGATGTCCCAATTCAAGATCCCGGTCCATACGGTCCACACGGGCATCCTGCAGGAAAACGCTATAATGCTTGGCGAACGATCCATGAAAAGACTCAAAATCCCGGCTCACGGAACGCTCCAGCTGGCTTTCGGCTCTTTCCGGCAGGAGGTTACCATTATCCCGACTCCCAAATCCGACAGCCTGCGTGTAAGCGAAGGACTGGCGCGGCGGACCGGATGGAAAGACCGACAAACCCTCAACGCCTCTTACAGCTCTGTAAGCCGCACCTTGCGGCTTGGACCGTTGATCGGTGTACTCGTCAGTCGTGACCATCCAGATAATCTCGACAGACTGTTTGGACCCATTACCATGTTCTGTCGAGAATTAACAAATGCCTGCCACAAACAAGGCGCCTATGTATATTTCTTTACCCCGGAAGCGCTGGAAACAAGCAGCTCTTCCATCCAGGGCTGGGTATACAACGAGGGTTGGAGGAAACTGAGTCTGCCCATCGCCGATGTAATCAACAATCGGCTAACGACGCGAAAGGTGGAGAACAAACCTAGCGTACAGCATTTTTTGGCGGATGTAAAATCACGGTATGGAACGCATTTCTTCAACGAAAAATTTCTTGACAAGACAGAAGTATTTGAAGCTTTAGCGCAAGACTCTACCCTGCAGCGGTATTTACCGGAATCGCATGCTTTGAACGGTTTTGCTGTAGTAAAGAAGATGTGCAGTCATTATCCAAGTGTTTTTCTAAAGCCTGTACGAGGCAGTCTCGGCAAGGGCATTCTCCGAATCTCCAAAGAAGAAGGCGGAGGTTACCGTTTGTTGTCTACTACCTCTTTAGGCACACGCAAGCAAAGCTACACGACTTTAGCTAAACTGTACCAGTCTATTGCTCCCAAAATGAAGACAACACGTTACCAGATCCAACAAGGATTACCTTTGATGGAGCTCGGAAGGCGGCCTGTAGATTTTCGGGCACTTGTACAGAAGAATGGTAGCGGAAAATGGGGGGTTACCTCCATTGTGGCTCGC
>DJUJ01000067.1 GCA_002438345.1 Paenibacillus sp. UBA6285 | reverse complement strand
TGTGTGGATAAGAATATAGATAAGATCTGTAAGGGTGAGCAGTAATGTTGTCTTTCCATTTGTGAAGCTCTTCTAAAGAGAAGGACGATAACATCATAACAGTTCTCCATCCTTTCCTTGAAATATAATAAAGTATAAATTATAGAATAAATTCCCGATAAGGGACGTTCCATACGGTCTCGTGGGCAAGGCGATGCCCCTGATATCCATCTTCGCCATAAGCGGTTCCATGATCCGAAAAAGCTAGGCAGAAGACAGGATTACCGCGTTCTCGGAACGCATCGAATAACCGGCCCAGTTCACCATCCACATAACGGAGTGCGGCGCACTGGCTGTCTACGGAGTCTTTTTTAGCACCCGGCACAAAATAATGATTCTGCCCGTGGATGGCAGAGACATTAAGGAACATGAACAGTCTTTGCTCGCGCGGAGTATCCTTCAGCAGCTTCAAGGCATGATTCACCTGATGCTCTGTGGAACGCGGATTGGTGACGCCGAACGTCATCCGCCAGTAGCTTTGCTGGAAATAGCTTGGTAACACACGCGCGAGTGGATTTTTTTTGGTGAAAAATATAACGCCCCCAATACAAACCGTACGGTAACCCTCGGCAGCAAGCCCAGACACAATGTCCGGTGTATCGAACAGCCAGGTGTGGGGATGCGTCTTCATTCCAGTGTTCCGGGAATGGAACATACGGATATGCTCCGTCTTATCCGTTGTTGCTGGAGTAGGCAAGAAGCCGCCGAAGAAGGCATGATGGGCCGCATAGGTGAAGCTGCCCGGGGTATGTCTTTTCTCCCAAGGTCCGGTTCCGCACAAGTTCGGGCAGTTGACTTCCTCCATAGTTGCGGCATCGTACCGAAGGGTATCGAGTGTGATCATTAGAATGTCATGGGTGCCGACGATGGTGTTCATATCCATTAAGATGATCCTTCCTTTATAAGCGGTGTTGAGGGATGCGTGATATAATCTCTAGCCGACAACACCTTCATTTCCCATTCGTAGGTGCTACATCCACGGTATTTCACATCGTATAGTAGATCGCCAAATGGATTTACATCAGCGACAAAACATTGCTGCGACCCCCCGGATACCAGTACATCTATTCCTGCTACCCCGGAATGGGGGAAAGCCGCCAGTGCTTGCACCGCGGTATTTCGCACCTGCTCCTGAATGGGTTCAGACAGGCCGGCTTCCGAAAGAGACATCCGCTGGTTGCGTAAATGCAGATTTGTAATCGGAGTAGGACTGACACGTGCAATAGCGTGACAGGCTTCGCGGAGAACCACTAGCTGGCGAATATCAAAGGCTTTTCCTTTAAGTCCTGCTTTAGGGATCCATTGCTCGGCATAAGCACCATGCCGATAAATCCAGTTAAAAATTCCGGAGATGGTGGCGGTATCCGTATACCGTCGTAGTTTACCGGAATTATAGTAAATGGGTGGTCGAGTGATATAATTCTCGACCCCCACTGTAGTTAAGGCAATCTCGGCACCCGTCACGGGATGAATCTGATAGGCGATCACCCCAGAAGCCGCAGAGCCGAAGGCCAGCTTAATGAATACCCGGTGCATTCGCCGGGATAACATCATCTCACGGAGAGAGGCATAATCCGTAGGTTGCTGATCCTCGCCTACTGGGCGAGGGATTGGAATGCCCGCTTCGCTCAGGATCTTTTGTGTCTGGCGTTTATCGGTCATAGCTACTATGTCAGCAGGGTCATTTAACCATAGCGAACCTGGACAAGCGGCTTTGGCTTCGTGCTGTAGTCTAGCCAGCATCCGGCAGTAACCGCGGAACCATTGGGATGGATGATGCAAGACACCTTGCATATCATTCAATTGACGGGCTACCTTCACGCGAAGTGGCCGCGGATCAGGTCTCTCGGCGTAGGGATGAAGCGAATCGTCAATATCATCCGAATCTGGTGCGCCTAGAGCGATTAAGGCTCGTTCTACCTCGAAGCTGCTGCCAGGTGATTCTAGTCTCAGTAGCGGGGGAGCTGCACTGAGATCTATTCCGTTATAAACGGAGGACTGACTGGATAACTGCTTCTTCTGCTCTTCCATAAGATCACCTAACGATCTACCTTGCAGAAACTCAGCGTACGATAAAATAATGGCAGGGGGCATTCCGAGATCGGAACGCGCTTGCTGGATGCCGCTGGTCCGTTTATCACCGGGAATACCGATAACAATCATCGGTCTCATGAGAGGCTCACTCTGTGATGGAAGGATAACGCCAGTCTTCCTCATCATCGCTTTCCTGCTTGTCGCTAACATCAACAGGCAATCCACTCTGCTTCCAACGGTTAATCATCTCGTCAGACATATAATGATGGCTTAGGTTTAATGCTTTTAATCCTTTGATTCTGTCGCTGGCTAGAAGCAATTCTGCACCCTCGTCGCTTAGGATACCAAGCGACAGATCGAGCGTATCCAGTTGATCCAGAATAGGAGCATTTGCTAATGCACCTGCGATCTCATCTTGGATTTGGCTATTTTTTAAACCAAGATAAGTAAGTTTAGGGAACTTTCCTACTTCAATAAGAGGGAGAAGATCTGCGAGGCCTCCGTCAAAACCGTAATCATCTACACCTAGATAGAGCTCCAGCTTGCGCAAATTCGGCAATTGGCTGGCTGCAATATGTTCAAGTACGGTTTTACTTAAGCCTCCACTAATAATAATCAGTTCTTCCAGCTTATCGTGCTTTAGTTCTGCGAGGCTCAGTTCATTCCCGCCTTGAATAGTGAGTGATTGTAGCTCTGGAAAAGCGGGGAGCAGCGGTGATAGATCGCTTTGAGTAATCCAAGAAATCTCGCATTCCTCAGAGTCCATCTCGCCTATAAAAAGCTTGCGCAAAGCAGGGAAGCTAGCGCTATGCGTAACCAGTGCCTCTACAACCTCTTCTGAACTATTTTCGTAGGCTTGCCCCCAATCACCAATAATTAGGCTGGTCAGCGAAGAACTTTCAGGGCTATTGCTAAGCTTCTCAATTTCCGTGCCAATTCTTTGGCCTTCTTCGAATTCGTCGTATCCAATGCTAAGCTTTACTTCCGTCATGGGCATTCCCTCCAGGAAAAATTTAACTTCGAAAATACCCTATCATCTGTAGCGGAGGGAGTCAAATAACAGTTTAAAAAAATTATAGTCAAATTCGTCATGTTATTGTGCTAATCATTTATGGTAGGTTTATGCTAGGGGGAATTACATTATTTTGAAATATAAAAAAGTATAAGTTTCACACTATANNCCTTATAAGGACGCCGAAGGCGATTATACTTGAAGGAGTTGCTCTGGTGAAGATCAAACTTCAGGAATGGATTATAGAAGCGGATATCGCAAAGCTGCAAGCGGCTATGGAAGCAGGAGTAGTCAGCTCAGAAGATGTGGTAGCAGCATATTTGGAACGGATTCATAAGTACGATATAGACATAAATTCAATCTTAGAAATCAATCCAGAGGCTATAGAAATCGCGAGAGCACTGGATAATGAACGTAAGGAAAAAGGAAGTCGGGGAAGTCTACACGGCATTCCTATATTGTTGAAGGATAATATAGATACCGCGGATAAGATGCATACGAGTGCTGGTTCAGTAGCTTTAGCAGGATCATTTGCGGCAAAAGATTCATTCGTAGCTGCGAA
>DJUJ01000026.1 GCA_002438345.1 Paenibacillus sp. UBA6285 | reverse complement strand
CAACGATGACATGGTTTCCGGCGATTTGCTCCGTATTCTCGGTGCCCACAGGATAATTATCATGAATGTCATTGACTACCTTCACGACTTTGCCTGCTGCTGCAGCTAACACAGGTTTTCCATAAGCGTAATAGCTCTCATTTTTCTTAGGATCGCCTTTATAACTGAAACCATTATTCACAACGATAAGATCATACGCATACCGCTGCTGCTCAGCCCCATAATGATAATTAATTAACTCATTCGAGCCTCCCCAAAAAACAAACCAGTTCCCTTTAATAGGAAGCTGAAACGTGGTTTTAGTACGCTGTGCATCGGTCTCCGGATATTTTTGCATCGTACTGAAGAACAGAAATTCTAACTTGCCCTTACTATCAAACATCGCTTGTATCGTGTTAACACCTTTAGGATCGGTCCATGCATAATAGTGAGTATTGTTCAAGGCTACATGACTCACCAGTTTATAGGATGTAGCATTCTTGTGATAAAGACTAGCTTGTTTCTTGAAATCTTTTAAAGCGTATTCCTTCTTGTAAGCTGCTCCTAACTGTCCATAGATACGGTCATACTTCTGTTGCTCCAGCAGTTGGAGTAATTGGTCCGGCTTAAAGGAAGACGTTTGGGATTGCGCGGCTACTGCTACAGGGTTGGCGGATGCCGCTGAAACGGTCGCTGGAAGTGAACCTAATGTCAGTGTACTAACGACGCTAAGCAGCATTAAGCTTTTTGGACTTAAGAAATAATTCATTGATTTCTCTCCTTTATATTGGATTCTTAGCTAAGTGTATGTGGCAAGGTTTAACACCCGCGAAACGAAATCTTACGATTGTATTAATCTCGACGTTATAAATTAAGGCTCTGTTAAGATTCCAAATACGCTGCTTGAACCCAACAAATGGTATAGTAATTTCATGCTAATTATAGGGAGATCATGAAGAGATGAATCCATCAAAAATCCTAATCGTGGACGATGAATCGTCCATACTTAAGCTACTAAAAACCGTATTAAATAAAGAGGGATTCCTATTTATCGATACGGCGGAAACAGGGGAACAGGCCATGCTAGCCTGCCGAACTACAAAGTATGATCTGATCCTGCTGGACGTTATGCTGCCAAAGCAGAGCGGTTTCGAGATCTTTCCATGGATTCGGCAAACGACGGATGCCCCTGTCCTATTTTTGACGGCTAAAATTGGTGACTTCGATAAACTTACAGGATTTGCTATCGGCGGGGACGATTATATTACAAAACCGTTCAATCCATTAGAAGTGGTTGCACGTGTCCGCGCACAGCTTCGTCGATATCATAAAGCTAATGAACTTCCGGCTGTGAAGCGGATTTACACCTTCCGAACCTTTCAAGTAGACGAATATGCCGGAGAGCTTCGCGTGAATGATACCTTGATCGATTGTCCGGCGCAGGTGTTTCAGCTTCTCTTGTTTTTTTGTCAAAATCCTAATCGGGTATTCAGTAAAAAACAGTTGTATGAGCATGTATGGGGCGAACAAAGCTTTAGTGATGACAATACGGTCATGGTTCATATCCACCGTATTCGCGAGCGTATCGAACCAAGTCCAAGTGAGCCTGTTTACTTGATTACGGCGCGTGGACTAGGCTACAAGCTTGTACAAGAGTCTGAGGACTGATGCGATGAACATCAAGAAACGGTTTATTTTTCAATACATTAGACAACTGTTGTTGGTCGGCTTTCTTCTGACGGTACTAATTCTAGGGACATTTACTTTAAGCGTTGTGAAGCTGGAACGCCTTGATCAACAATTAGACTTCATTAAACCCAGTCTCCCTGTACTTACGGACTCTATTACGAAACACAACAGCACAATAAAGTTCGATCCAAAGCTTCTTACTGTGGTTAGGGATCAGGGGGGCTGGCTGCAGGTAGTTGATCAGGCTGGATATATAATGGCTGCCTACCATACACCTGAGGATATGCCGGAACGTTATCATCCCGGTGAGTTGATGAGCTATTGGAGAGCGGAGAAGGACTTCCCTTACGGACTATATGCTTGGATTCAAGAGTTAGATGGGCAAAGCTATACCCTTTTATATGGAGTGAAAAATGATATTGCGACGTTAAAAGAAAATCTACTGCAACAAGTGACTTGGAGAACGGGGAAAATCGAAGTGAAGGAGACTTTCAAGCAGCAACTGAATGCCGTTCATGGGTCCATCGAGCTGCTCGATGATAATGGAAAGGTGCTCGGAGGTTATGGTGTAACAAATGAAACGCCAGACCACTATAGTCTTCAAGATTTAATGCTCCGTAATCAATATCCGGAACGTTATGGCAAGCAATTATTTACGGTGTATGATCCAGCAACAAACAATACTTGGATCATCCACGCTCCACTAGCCGCTTCAGTGGTTCCATGGACTAATGGCGATACGTATAGAGAAGATATTCAGATCTTCTTTTGGAACGCTGTGGTTATGCTAGTGATTATACTTCTTCTATTCGTGCTGCTTGCTCTTTGGTATGGTCATCGGTTCGGCACACCTATTTTGCATATGATTGATTGGCTTCATCATTTGTCCAAGGGTGAATTCAGAGAACCTACTGGTCGTAATCCGAAGGGATCACCTCTTAGCCGAAACCGTTCTGGACGTTTGACAAAAAGATTCCGCAACCATACCGAAATGATGGATTCCTTAGCTCATTTAACAGAGACGCTGCAAAAAAACGAGCAAATTCGCAAGCAACTAGAGACCACAAGAGAAGAATGGATTGCTGGCGTATCTCATGATATGAAGACACCCCTTTCTTCCATATTAGGGTACGCACATCTAATGGAATCGGACACCTACGAATGGTCTCCATCAGAAATTCGTGAATTCGCTACTATTATGCGCGAGAAATCCTCTTATATGGATGAAATGATTAACGATCTGACTTTAACCTATCGTCTCAAAAATGATGCTTTTGCCTTTGATTTGATTCCGACAGATATGAATGAATTCATCGAACAAACGGTTCAAAAGTGGAGACAACACCCACAATTCACCCATGTTCCGGTTCATTATACAGCTTCGGAAGGATCGCTTACCTATCCAATCGACGGTAAATATTTCAGACGCATACTGGAAAATCTGCTAGCCAATGCTGCCCTTCATAACCCTGAAGGTACCCTGATCCAAGTCTTTTTAGTTATGATTACTTCTTCTCAATTTGTGATTCGTATCCAAGATAATGGAGTTGGTATCGATGCAGAGACAAAGGATCTGCTCTTTGAACGTTATTATAGGGGTACGAATACAGATGAGCTAAACCAAGGAACAGGACTGGGCATGGCTATCTCCAAACAGCTTGTGATTCAACACGGTGGACGTATCGAAGTAGAAAGCGAGCCTGGAACTGGAACAACAATTTCATTGATTTTTAACACGGCAGGATAAAAAGATCAGTAGAAACAACAAAGAAACGGCATTTCTGCCGTTTCTTTAGGTTATGGATGGTCAGGGCTCAGAGCCTCTTTTACTCCAATCCATGTTCCTTGCGGATGTTATACATGCCTTGAACAAGCAGTTCGGAAGGATCCCGATTCAATTGCAAGTGCGTTAACAATAAATGCAGTGGGAACGCACACACGTTATTCCCATCACTTATCGCTGGAAATCCAGCCTCGAAGACCGGACCAAGTTTTTCATTCCAAGCTAGGCCAACATGTACATCCTCTGGCGCAAATTCTTCGGTAATTTCTTTTATACATTGCGGAACTAACACATTGTCTATCATCGCTTTAGCTTCGTCTTCACTTGCTGGTGGTTTTGGAAGCGTTTTGCCTCCCTCAATTTTCATCAGATCAACGAAGAATGACGCCATCCATGCTGCAGGATCCTTACCCGATTGAAATCTTGCAATCAACTCACGCAGAAAAAAGCCACAAGAATATACATGATCCAACTCATTTTTTACGTGAAAAACAAAAACTGGGCCGTACGCCTCCATATTTAACACTTGTCCTTCAACGTCTTGAAAGTGCACTCTCAAAGCTACGAGACCGTTATGATGAACAGCCATCACAAGCTTATTCATATCCTCCTCAGACATTGCTGGATCATTGGTTATTTCCTCGTTCTCTTTTAATGTTTCTTCGTTCTCGTTTGTTATCTCATTGGTCATTTTAAATTCCCTCCCGCTCCTATCATACCATCTAGCGAATTGAACTAACACTTTAATAATAGACAAATTCCTACCAGTTGAGGAGAAAATAAATAAACAGCATCTCTGCCGCTTATTTATAGGTGAACTCAGTTAAGTCACATCCATTAATTTCTTCACTATTGTACTGGTTAATTGTTTGATATCCCCAGGATCTAACTTGTAAGCAGAAGTAGCTTTCCGTGTCGGTTTAGGATTTGGCGATATTAAGTCAGCGATATATAGGTCGATAAATACAACGGGATCTACCCCAGTTCTTTTTCTGAGTTCGCCTGGTACCTTCGTGTTGGGTCCGTCCGCTCCGCCGCTGATTGAAATGAAACCATACTTGTGCGGATTTGTTTTCAAATGCTTTAAATATGCACGGAGTGTTGTGGCTACTTGCCCCATCCAGATCGGCCCGAAAAAGAGGATCAAATCATACTTCACTATTAAATTAGGTGATGGCTGTACCAACGGAATCCTGCTGAAAATCATATCCATTGTAATGGAACTCAATGTCCGAGGCTTAGATTCAGAAATTCGAAAATAATCAGACGACAGTTCTTTAGCCACACTGCCAGCTAATGCATCATTGTTGCCTGTGAATGAATAAGAAATGACTGCAATGTTCATCTTAGCCCTCCTTGAAACGAATTATTTCGTCTTTGCCTGCGCCAGTGCATTTTCGAGTGACTTGTTCCAACAGATTTCCATTTTTATCTAAAGCGCCTTTGAGTATTTTAATATCTGAAACCCGTCCCACAGATATTGTTGCCTGAACCTTGGTATCTCTGGAATGATCCTTCTTCTTACAACAATGTTCATTCACATGCCCTCCCCTCAATCTTTTGAATGAATATTTTTATATTCATTCATTTTAAGAGTTAAAAAAACTGCCTCATTAGTTCTTTTAGGGGCAGTCTGTCAGACCCTTCATGATTAGTTCCATCATATTGTCCAGCAGTTGTGGAAAGAACTCCACTCCAATTTCTTCCTTGTGGGTGTCCACATTGATCATGGCGGCGAACACCATCATAATCATTTTACTATCCATATCGCTTCGCATTTTGCCTTCGGTTTGCCACTGCTGCACAATTTCATGGAAGCTGTCATATAAGAAATCCGTCACCTCAATGCCGGTTTCTTCCCGATAAAGCTGTTCGATTTTCCCAAAAACACTTTTGTTATACCATTCCTTTAGAATGGGGTTGGCGATTATGCCTTCCACATTAAGTGCCATCATCTGCCGAACTACTATCAATGGACTTTGGGTCATGTCGAGGGATTGCATACAGTTTTTTTTGAGCTTCGCATTTTCTTCAAGAAAGATATCCATAAAAAGCTTTTCCTTTGAAGGATAATAGTTGTAAAAGGTTCCTATGGCTATTCCAGCTTTTTTTGTAATGTCCGAGACATTCGTATCCTTAAAGCCTTTATTGCTAAACAGCTCTTTCCCACAATCATAAATCTTTGTTTTTTTATCTTCCACTTTCCGCATCTCCATGAATGAATAATTATTTTTTCATTCATATCATAATGTCAAAAGTTGGATGTGTCAACGCAAAACTTATTTGTTATCTTTTCGTTCATTCGCTTCGCCAATCCCGTAGAAAAGTCCGCTGCGTCATATTCCCCCCTACTCCTACTGTATAACCTCCACCGTGAATGAAAATAAATACAGGTCTCTTCTTGTTATTGTCACCAGACGGCTCGTACAGGTCGAGTTTCAGCGGTTCTATAGCATCCGTCTCATTCTTCTTGCTCGCATACAAAATATTTTCTTTCACTGTAACCTTATAAGCGGGAGTCAATTAGGTTTAATATTACGAACTTAAAGTAAATTAAAGAGAGGGTATCCATAGTTTTGGAGAAATCTCAAAGCCAGCAGTTTCAAAGCAAGATAGCGTATAATTAAGAAGAAACGACGTTGTCGTAGAAATATAAAGANNGCGCGATCTAGAGGCTTCCCTTGATTTTTATAACAGAATTCTGGGGCTTCCCATTGACCGCAGATTTGAGAGTAGAGGAAAACAAATTGTCATGTTAGGCACGGTGGGTCAGCCCAAAATCGAGCTTATTCAGGGAAGCGACCCGGCTCTGAAGCCGGAATGCGGCGTTTCCGTTGGTTTCGAAGTGGCGTCTCTCGACGATGCCATAGTGCATTTGAAAAGCCAAGGCATCCCCGTTGCGCGGGGACCGATCATGCCAAATCCCCATCTGCGGTTCTTTTATGTACTGGACCCAGACGGCTTCGAGGTGCAGTTAGCGGAGCACAGCTAGGCCGTCGCTTTTTAAGTTAACAATACTTGTAATCAAGCAAAAAAAGGGAGTGTCCCAAAAGCCAATGAACTGTGACACTCCTTTTTTTCGATTATGATGTATGTTGACGCGCATTGCTCACCAAATCATAGACAGCCTGCAAATGTGCAGGCATTTCCTTAACACCTCCTACAATTCAAAAAACAAATTAAGTTCAAACAGCAATTAACCTTTCAAAGCACCTGCTGTTAACCCACCCGTAATTTGCCGTTGATACAACACATACATCACAATGACGGGAATCATAGAAATGGAAAGACCCGCAAACAATGGCCCCCATTCCGTTCTGTACTGCATTTCCCCTTGCATAATGGCTATTCCTACAGGAATGGTGTATTTCGCTGGATCGTTGATCAATACCGTGGCCATGATGTACTCATTCCACACCGTTAAAGCATTCATGATTCCTACCGTGATTAAACCGGGCTTCGATAAGGGCAACATGATCTTGAAGAAAACGCCGTATAGTGAAGATCCATCAATTGTTGCGGCTTCTTCAAGCTCACGGGGAAGTGCCTTGAAAAATCCAACCAGAAAAAAGATACCGAATGGAAGGATGCCAATCGTTCCGACGGAATAAACAAGCGTGAGCCCTACTAGGGAGTTGGACAAATTCATATCTCCGAGAAGAAAGAACAACGGTATCAATCCGAGTGTTGTTGGAATCATCATCGAAGCAACGTATACAAAATAAAACAGGCTCCTAGATTTAAATGTAAAACGAGCTAATATATATGCTGTTGTAGCAGCCATAATAAGCGATAACAGTGTACTTGCCACGGTTACTATAATGGAGTTAAAAAAGTAATCACCAAAGTTTGCTCTGCTCCACACATTGGCATAGTTTTCAAAACGAAAAATAGATGGGAAATCCCACGGTTTCCCAAGCATAACCTGCTGATTATCCTTTAAGGAAGTCAGGAATGTCCAAAGAACCGGATATAAGACAACCAAACTCCACAAGATGAGGAAAAATCGAACTGCAATTTTTGATATCACCAGAAGTGGTTTTTTGGCGGGACTATCGTTCAAAGTATTTTCCTCCTTACATTTCAATGGACTCCCGGTGAAGAATACGTTGCAAAATTAAAGTTGTGATTAAAGATAACAGTAATATCAGCACCCCGATGGTTGCCCCGTAGCTTAAATGGAACTGCTTGAAGCCCATCTGATACAAATAATAACCGAGAACTTGTGTCTGATTATCCGGGCCACCATCCGTCATCAGCTTAACGATAATAAAGGAACCATTCAGTGTTGTGATTACGATGTGAATGATAGAGGTTTTGAATTGCTCCCAGATCAGCGGTAAAGTAATTCGAGTGAACTGCTCCCATTGCCCCGCACCATCAATACTGGCTGCTTCATATAGCGAGGAAGGAATACCTAGAATAGAAGCGATGATGAGCAGCATATAGAATCCGATACCTGCCCATACACTAGGAGGAAGAAGTGACCACATCGCGAGGTTTGAGTCACCTAACCAGTTCGTTTCCACAGGTTTTCCTGTAAATAACGAGATGAACGCATTCAAGAATCCAAGACGGGGATTGTATATAAAACTCCACAATACACCGATAACGGCTACGGAGATGATATTCGGAAAGAAAAACACCACTCGGTAAAAACCGTATTCTTTCAATTTAAGACGGGTCAATGATACTGCGAAAAACGTTGCAAGAAACATAATTAAGATGACCTTCCAAAAAATCAAGAAATAATCATTCGAAATGGCCTTTGGTATGATCTCATCCGAGAATAATTGTCTATAATTATCAATGCTGATAAAATTCATCGATTCGGAACCGCCTGACCAATCAAAGAAGCTTAGGTACAAGCCTCGAAACAGCGGATAAATAGTGAATAAACAAAAGATAGCAAACGTAGGCAGCAAGAAACTCGCAATAAACAAATTACGTTTCCACAATTTATTGTTCTTCATGGGCGTAAGCCATCCTCCCCTTAAATTTGAAAGAACAATCAGAGGCACCTATGTCCTCTGATTGCTTAGAAAGAAGAGTCATGAACTTACTTCCGGATTTTGGCTGCCGCCTTCTCCATACGGTCCATCCATTCTTCTGGTGTAATGGAACCTTGCAGCAATGCAATGGTTGCATCATTCTCTGCCTGCTCAATGTCCGCGGCCAATTTAAATACAGGAGCAACGATCGTGTCACTTCCGTTGAAATATTTCATTGCCGTTTTAACAACATCACTTGCGCCTGAAGATTCCAGATCTGCCTTGACGTTCATCAAAGCGCCTGTTAGCTCAGCCCAACGAACTGCGGCTTGTTTTGTAAAGATAAATTCAATAAATGCTTTTGCTGCATCTGGATTTTTAGCCTTCTTTGCAATTGCAATATTACTAGTGTAAGGAATAGCCACAAATTTACCGCCCGGCTTCTGCATAACGGAAGGAATGAATCCAAATTTGAAGCCTTCTGGTACATCTTTTTTCATTTCATTTTCCAACCACAAGCCGTTAGGAATCATTGCATCTTTATGCTGCAAGAAGAGCATTTGGGAGTCCGTATGACTCATACCGAACGATGCGTTATCGAAATAACCTTTTCCCCTCATATCAACGATCTTTTTCAAGGTATTCGCTACAGCATCATTTTTGAAAGAACCTTCTTTAGCTGCTTCTTGATCCTTTAAGAACTAAGCAGCCGTATCGAACGAACTGATTAGTAGCAACCAATCAGGGAAAGAAGTAGGAATACGGGGATGAAGCTCGTAGCGGCGGGACGCTGGGGGCAGTATGCGTGTAAACACGTATGTTTAAAACACGTGTCTACTGTGGAAATGTATGATTATGAACCTCGTTTTTACTCTCTCAACCCTAAGTATCTAACCTTTGCGGCTGTCTAATCCTATTTCTGTCCAAAGAAAATAAAGTATTAGACTGCAGTTGTTGATCTGACGCTGTTTCAGGAGTTTAAAAAGGTTTAAGTATTGGAAAATAAGTACTAGACTGACCTCAATATTTCAAGCGGCGGCAGCTATGAACGAGAAAATATAGTTATAGACTGCCGCTGTGTTGTTGAACTAACGTGTCCCGTTAGGTTAATGCACCTTTAGAAGAAGTATTGCTTCATGCTTATAATTCTCGAGATCATTTTCTTCATTCAACCAGGCAACTTCCTCCGGTCTTAGCTGATAAAAACGAGCAACAGCTTCTTTACCATCAGGTTCACAAGTAACTACAATATTAAATTCTTCCCCTGCGAAGTTACGACGGAGTGTCTTTTCCCATACGTCAATTAATTCTAATGCTATAGAGAGGTTCTCCAAGTGCAAGTGGTTTATCGATGTCTCGCACTCTGTACGGTCTGAGTAAGTTGTTTTATCGAAACTACTCGGTAAATCTCTTACAAAACAACTAATTAAAATACAGCCATCCCATTCAACAAAATGGGCGTATTCATCGTTATTACTAGCCCCTGAAGGTTTGGTTTTAAGCAATAGTGTAGACATCGCTTCATTAGTTATCATGGTAACCTCCAAGGTAATTGAATGAATAAATGTATTGAACAAACGTGTCCCGTTAGCCATACATGTAGCGCAAGCGCCTCACCACAGATGATGAAAAAGGGTAAAATCAGTCAATACTGCTACTACGGCTGGCGAAGAAGGTCGAT
>DJUJ01000212.1:74758-94620 GCA_002438345.1 Paenibacillus sp. UBA6285 | reverse complement strand
TCAGTCCCTTCTTTAGCAGTCACATTTTCAAGTGATAATGTTGGTAATTCAGACGTTGCAGTTGCTTCAAGAGTGCCATTAGCAGGTACGGTTACAACTACATAACTTACCTTCTCTCCATTTACATCCTTTTGCAATGCTACATAATCTTGGTTTCCAACAACTATCTTATTGAAATCGCCGTAGAATCTTGCCTCCCATGTCAGATCCTTAGTTGAAGTGTTAGTTAGTGTTGTTTTTGTTAAACCTTCATGCTTAACTGATAATTCATGTTCCCCAACCGGAATGTATTTTGCTTCAACATCATTTACTTCTGATGGCAATCTAGGGGCCGTTGCAACTTTATGTTCACCAGCGTTTGGCTCTATTCCCATCATTCCCTCTATAACTTGTGATACAAATGTAAATGAAATTTCAGGATAATCACCGTTTGTTCCTTGAATTGGTCTTTCATGTGGATTATCCCTTACATTCATTATATAGTTCATCCATTTCCAAGCCAAATCAGACTTATTATATAGAAAATACATGTCAGGAATATAAGTGTAAGCCTCAATGTTTTTTGGTGCATCTGGGCTACCAATCCCAGTTCCTAATACGCCCTCAAACTGTGCAATATAATCGTCATTACGTTGTCCTGGCTCAGTAATGAGTTTCAGTGGCATAAACCAGGCGTTTTCCTTACCTAAGCTATCATACTTTGTTCCATCAGCTGCAAGTCCTCTTACAAAGTTATNNGAAGTAGTTTTTAAGGTCAGCAGCCTTTTGTGTCCAAATTGCTGCTCCTGTCAGATCTCCGCGCGCTTCAAGTATTCCCGCATATGCCAGAGTAGCCTGATACTGTGAACCAACAGCGTCACCTGATTCTATTGGATGCTCGTCACCTCTTTCATTGTAACTACTTGAACCATTAAATATATTACTTGTACCAGAACCTTCTGCCAATCCATTCCCATTTGTATCATGTAACGATATAAAATCGGTCATTACTTTAGTATAGAAATTGAATAATGACGGATCATTTATATATCTTTCATCTCCAGTCCAACGATATTGCTCATATGCTCTTTGTACAAGCTCAAACTGTGCCGGTACTTCACGAACAAAGTTGGTGTCAGAAATGTAGTCCAGTGTAAATGGTGATCCATCAAAATTAAGTGCCCAAACTGTATACCACTTTCTTGAAGCATTGGCTTGATTTGCAAAAGCCTGGAACATACTAAAATTTTCATTCGCCAGACCCGCTATTTGTCCTCCGGTTGCCTGGTGAGCAAAGTCTCTTGAATAGAATGCTGTTCTATCATAATATCCTGCCCAATATGATGGTATATAATTTACTGGGCCCGTTCCAACTACACCTTTACTTTTGTTAATAACATTTTTCCCGCCAGTCATAACAAACTGTCTTGTTTTGTTTACTGCCCAGTTGAAGTTATCTTTCAGATTTTGATTGCTTGACACCAATGCAATTGCCTTTTCCGCTTTATAACTTACTGTCCAGTCATTGATGACTGAACCATTTGATATACTGAATTTTACAGGGTTTGTAAAATCAACATCTGTAGTTGAAGGACTTATTGTATCGCCTTCTGAAACTTTCATGTCAACATCAAGTGAAGATATATCTGTTCCATAAGGTACTTGGAAAACAACAGTTCTATTCTCAGTATCTATTGTTGCGTTTCCTACTTGATTTTCAGCTTTGAATGAGAGTATATTTGCTAATTCCGGAAGTACTACACCAGGGTATACATACAGTGCAGCGTCATCTATTGATACTTCTTCGGTAGCTGCTCCGCCCTTAACATATAGCTCAATCTGAGTACCCTTTTCAAGCAAAACACCTCTTAAGATTACCCTTTTATAATCTGGAGAACCCGTATTTACTGTCATTTCCTTAATAGGAATTGTTGAACCTGCAATTCTGACTCCCAGTACAGCTCCAGTTGCGTTTTTTATATACATACTTGCATTATATACCGCTGTTTCACCTACCGTTAGTGAGGTTGATGCTTCTGCATCTGGAACGTTTGCAGGCAGGGATATATAATTTGAGTTCGCTGTGATACTTCTGTAAGAAGCACCATTTTTGGCCTTCCATCCTAAAGGAACTGAGTAGTCTTTTCCAGTTCCAATATCTGCTGGATCTAAAGTATTTAAGTTGTAATTAGTGATTTGGTTAGCATTAATGCCCTCAGGAATTGACATAACAGGTGTTCCTGCTCTACCGAAGCTATCAACCGGTGTCACTTCATACTTTATAACCTTACCTAGGTAAGCACCTGTTAAAGGCAATGTATTAGTAGTTGCTCCAGCTATTTCGGTATATTCTCCATCTTCACTATCTGAATAGAACCATCTAAAAGTAGAGCCTGTTTCAGCCTGATCATCATCAGGATCTACGTAAGTATAAGTTGCTGTCAATGTGTTGCCAGGCAAACCTGAAATATACGCATTTTCAGCTACAGGAGTCGTATTGGGTGTTTTGCTTACGTCAAAAACAAGTTCATAATCTGTAGCCGTTGCTCCTGGAGTTGCTGAAATATTTAATTCCGTGTCAACTGCTAAATCAGGAATTGACAAGGTTACTAGTTGAGGAGTTCCAGTAGCCTCGACAGTAGTTGATGCTACACCTGCTGCTACAGTAACTTGACCACTACCACTAACCATAGCTGTTAATTTATATGCGCCAGTTCTAGGCAACTTAACCATCTGGTCGAATCCGGCGGTATTCATCAGGTTATAGATAACTTTTGTCTTATCATATGTGAAAGAAAAATCATCAGCTCTTGTTATGTTGGGGCCGTTAAAATATACGTCTATCGTATCTCCCTGTTTCAATAAAGGAGTAGTTAAAGTTAATGGTGTTGACAGAAAAGGTGTAGTAGCGGTAGCCGNNCTTTCGGTACAGTTATATTGGCTATGTTAGTTAAATTTGGATACCTAATACCAAACTTACCAGTGGTACCGGTACTTATTACAAAAGCGGACGCATTGTAATAACCAGTATATGGTAAAACCACTGATTGCTTTACCGTAGCTGATGCCAACAGACCATAAGCCGAGTTTGTTCCACTATGCACCGGAGCTTGTTGTATACCTGCATTAGTAGCAGGAAATGTCCAATTCGCTTTAGCTTCTTCAAATCCTGGATTCTGCAGCAAATTGATGCTTGTGCTTGCTGCATTTACTTCCTGTACACTAAATGGTAGTACAGGTATCATTGGCAATACCAATGATATAGCAAGTGAAAGTGCAAATGTCTTTTTTAACATTTTTTTACCTCCATAAAATAATAGTTTGTAAAATTCTTCGAATTCTCAAAACTTAAGCTCTAAATCTCTTTCGAGATAGAAAAATTCTGAGCTTACTTCTAGATTCTCAGCAATTTTTACAATTGTCTCAGCTGATAAAGTAATCATCTGATGCCAAATACCTTTGTTTAAGCACACTGGCTTGTCCAAAAGAAATACTTCAAATTCACTTGGTTTTTCATGTTCTGCCACTATCAACAATCCTGTCCCAGAAATCGGCTCAAAACTTTCAAGTGACATTGTATGACATTCAAGCTTATTAAAGGATCGTTCTACCACTCTTAGAACAGCTAACCTCCAAGGGTGATTTTCCTCCGTTATGATTACTTCAAACCGAGGATCTTCGGGATTTTCTGAAAACTCCAGTACTGTTCCATACGCCTTAAAACTAGACTTTGATATGTTTTTTATCATAGGTTTTCACTCCTTATTTATCACACAAAGTGACGAATAATTTGTCCCTTTCTCCAAATTTACTTTAATCATTAGGAGTAATGTCCTAGTTTCATTAAAATGAACAAGCCACCACTCTACTTAAAGTACGAATTAAAATTCTATGAAAATATCCAACGCTTTCTCTTTAAATTCAACTTCAATACATGCTATGTTATTCGTTTGAGTTATTATTTTTGCATTGTTTGAAATATTTTTAATTTTCTCTCCCTCTGGAATGTATACATAATATCTTATAGTATTATTTATTATTCCATTAAGCTTAAGATTAAGATTTTTGTTAACATAAACATGCTCATCGATACTAACAGCATCCATTGATACGTGCCTATCTGAAGCAATAACCTGTGGGTCAGGCGTTTTCTCATAGAGAGCAATAATTTCACAGCAACCTAATGCAAGGCTTCCTGCATTATATGAACCTTTAACTTCTCCAACAAAACTCTGTTTCCAAAAATCAAATGCCAAATAGGTTTTATTTTCATCAAGCCCTAAGGTTTTCATTGATATAGTAGATTCTTCAAGTGGCAGGGTTGCTATCCGAGCCATTACGCACCACTTTCTGTCTGCCTTATTAATGTGGAATGACCACAATGATGAAAACGGGTGCTCAGCATCTACTCCCTCATATACTCCAGACATGTTAAGTGCATCTTCAAGCGATACATCATCAGCCACAACTGGTGCTTCGTGGGATTGTACGGCAAAACCATGCAATTTCGTCCATGTGTATGCCGGATAATCTACTGTTAATGCTCCAGTTTCCGCTGTTTTTGTAGCTAACGTTGGCAATGTTTTTCTTATAACATCAATCTTTTCATCTTTATATGCATCCAAAGTATCGCTTAACATATATAAGCCGCCCGACAATGATATCAAAGATAGTACTGACTTTGCCCAATCCAGCTTTGTTCTGACACAAACATGGTCAGGGTCATTAACAAATAATATTCTTTGAGTATGGAACCATCTGGCGCTCTCAAACAACTGCATTCGTATTCCTGCCCAAGTTGGGTTTGCATCCATTGAAATTCTGCAAGCGTCCACTAAGCCAACAACCTCATGCATTTCTCCCCAACTGGCAAGATAGTATACATCGTCACCCAGACCTCTTTTAGTGGCTTCCATATAGGCCCTGAATTTATGTTCTGCCTCTTCATTAGTCATTAATCCAAGTCTCACACATTCGTGAAGACCATCAAATAACAAGTGACGTATAGCATCTATTTTTATATATTGATAACCCATATCTTTAAAGCTCTTAAACAATGGCACAACATGCTTTTCAAGAGTTTCAGGAGTACAACTGTAAAGATAGTCAATCCACTCACCTTTGATTGCCTCATCTCCATTCCAAAGAACTGCCTCCGGATTGTTTACTGGGAATTCAGGGTTGGTAATATTTGCATTTGTCCAAATAGCAGGTAAAAAACCTTCATCATTTATAGCTGAAACAATACTCTGGTGCCCATCCGGGAATTTGTTTTCTTCACACGTCATCCAGCCCTCTTCCATAGTTCCCTTTGGATTTGCGGGCAATGGCATTTTTTGATATCCATCATCTACCTGGATATATTCCATTCCGTAGTCTTTGAAGTTTTGTGCCATAAATTTGGCAATGTTTTTAATTTTATCAATATCTATATCTCTACGATAAGCTTCCCAAGAACACCAACCTGCAACTGGTTTTGTGTTTGGCTTAAAGTCCCATGGCTTATGATAATTATACCCAAGGTGTTTGTTATAATAGAGTGGTCTCAGGTTTATAAACATTGGTTTTTGACCAAGCTCCACCCTAACCTTAATTATGGCTCTACCCTCTACTATTTCAATTTCTTTAGATAACCATGACCATTTAACACCATTCCAGTCAATGAGTAAATCAAGGCTTATGTCATAAACCGCATTTACTCCATCGATTAGAACATTTCCACACTGACCCAGAATAGCTTCGTTGGCCTTAGCTCTTTTTGGACGCATGTTTATTGCATCCTCAGATAGATTTAATGTCATTACAACACTCATAGGCTTTTCCATAGCAACATATATCTGCTGGAAATACTGAACACTCTGCATTGATCCGTCAGAGCCATGTCTGAAGCCTAAATCTTCAGCATTGGGGATGTGCATTGTAATAATATTTATACCGTTATATTCGTATGCAAGTAATTGCTGATCTTCATTCCACTTGTGCAACGCATGGGCATTGGGCGGAACTACTTGTATTGGATGAAAGTTTAGGTTATTCATAAATATCTCCTTTTTATTTAATTGCGCTGTCTACCATGCCTTTAATAAAATATTTTTGTAAGAACAAGAACACTAAGGTAATTGGCAAAATAGCTAAAAGTGCAGATGCTGCAGCTGCATTCAAATTACTGGTTGTCTGTGAAAAAAATGATGAGATCGCTAATGTCACTGTTTTATATTCTGGGTTCTGCAATATATATAATGAGAACTGATAGTCATTCCAACAGTGAACACCTGCCAGTATTATTACTGATGCAGTTACCGGTTTAAGCTGCGGCAAAATTATTGAGAAAAATGTTCTAATCGGTCCGCAGCCATCAATTGATCCGGCCTCATCAAGAGCCTTTGGAATACTTGATACAAAATTTGTATACAAATATATACTTAAAGGTAATTCAAAAGTCAAAAGAGTCAGTACAATTCCCCAATAGCTATCTACGCCACCTATATTCACCAAGGTTGCATACAGCGGAACCAATATACTGAGTGGTGGTACAATCATAATACCCAATGTGAAAGCCTTTACAAACTTGTTAAGATGGGTATTTATACGAGCTAATGGGTAGGATGCAAAAGCACCTGCAAAAACTATTAAAATTACAGTTACAAAAGTAATTATGAGACTGTTTATCATAGATAAAAGTATTTTACCTTCGTTTATTGCAACTGTGAAATTTTCGATATTAATATAGGAGGGTAATACCCACATAGAGCTCATGTCGCTAGGACTTTTCAGAGCAACACCAACAAGTACATAGATAGGTGATGCGAATATTAGGATTAATATTATGGCAAGAATACCCTGCCACATCCAATCTATCTTTCTGATTTTCATTAATCAATCTCCCCCTTATCCAGCTGACTTTGAACAACTCTGCCAATTACCAATATTAGCAAGAAAGTTACTAAACCTATAGCAGAAGCATACCCTGCGTTCTCACTACCAAAATAAGTTCTGTGTACTAATGTTGATAGAGAGTGCGTATCATATCCAGGTCCACCGGAAGTAAGGGCCATTATGATATCAAACAACTTTAATCCACCAATTAAATTTATTACAACAGCTGAAGAAATCGCAGGCAGTAGTAATGGTAGCGTTATAAATCTAAATATTCCCCATGCATTAACACCATCTACTTTCGCTGCCTCGTAATACATATCTGGAATGTTCTGGAGTCCTGCCAGATAAATAACCATTGATACTCCCACGTATTGAAGTGAATTTATTAACGTAATAATTATTGTTGCTCTAGTTCCATCTGCAAGCCAATCTACGGGATTCATTCCAATAGCCAGCATTACATCATTTATTGCACCCGCATCAAAGCGAACAAAGAAATACATTATATATCCCATTATCAATGGAGCTATCATTACCGGTAAATAAATTACAGTTCTGACTATTGTTCTTCCAAATATTTTTTGGTTAAGGTATATAGCAAGTCCCAGACCTAATACACTTTGTAAAAATGTGCTACCAATTCCATATACAAGGGTATTAATAAGCGATCTTAAAACATTTGGATCTAAAAATAGTCTTGTATAATTGTCCACGCCCACGATTTTATATGTCTGTGAATATCCATTCCAGTTGGTAAATGATAGGAATACGCCTCTGCACAGTGGATAAATTACAAATACCATGAATAAGAGTATTGCAGGCTAATATAATATGTTTACGATGGAATTTTTCCCAACTGTTCGTTTCATAATAATCTCCTTATATAAAACGAGTGGCTGAATTTTATAGTTACAGCCACTCAAATATTAGTAAATTTAATTATTTAACATACTTATCATTAAAATTTTGTTCCATAACCTTTGCCGCATTTTTAACTGAATTTCCTTTTCCAGCAAGTATGTCAGCTCCGGTTGCACACATCACATCCCACATACCACTTGGCAGGTATTCTCTGTCAAAATATGGAAGTGTACGTACACTGGCATATTTATCATAGAATTGTTGAATATCTCCAAGGTTTCCTTTTACGCCTTTCAATCCCGATGGGTTACCGGTCGCATCCGAAATAGTTACTGCAACTTCAGGTGTAGCAAGGTAGTTTAGCAATTCGATTGCTTCTGCTTTATTCTTGCTATCCTTCCAAACACCAACTGCAACTCTTTCACCGGCGATTAAGGTTGGTGTATCCGATGCATCAGCTGCAGGTATTGGCATCATACCAAGCTTAGCGTTAGGATTTAACTTCTTGGCATCAACGATTGAAGAGTTTCCATAGAAACTGAATGCAGCTTCACCAT
This sequence comes from Paenibacillus sp. UBA6285, assembly GCA_002438345.1. GTDB lineage: Bacteria > Bacillota > Bacilli > Paenibacillales > Paenibacillaceae > Paenibacillus_AQ. The sequence continues at coordinate 86,344 of DJUJ01000212.1, read as the reverse complement.
TTGCCAATGCTGCCATATCTCCATTATAGTCAGCTGTTAATACGTCTTTATTGAAATATCCAGCCTTTGTCCACTTATCCATAAGACCTGCAACCTGTTCCCAGGTAGCTGTATCGAATTTACCAGACTTAAGTTCTTCTCTCTTGTTATTCGAATCGTTTGTTACATAAAACGAAGGTGCAACCCAGTCAAAGAACTGACCAATTGTCCAAACATCTTTACCACCAATACTTACAACTTCCTTACCAGTGCCTTTAATTTTTGCAGCGGCTGCTTCAAAATCCGTCCATGTCTTTATGTCGTCTACATTAACTCCCGCTGCTTTAAGTACATCTTCGTTGTATATCATACCTGCAATATCCGCATCTATTGGAAGAACATACATTTTTCCATTCTTGTCAGATATAACAGACTTCATTTGATCAGAAATTCTGGATGCAAACGCCATATCATTTACTGGTTCTAAGTATTCACTGTATCTTGCTACCGACCAACCATGAGTAGTAAACAAATCTGGCATTGTATTAGAAGACATTTTAGTTTTCATTAGTTCTTCATAACTTTTACCTGGTGCTGAAAACTCAACTGTATAACCGGTTTTTGCTGCAAAATCATCAACAGCTTTCTTTAATGAATCAGCTTGTACTCCAACAACATTTGTCATAAACGATAATTTCACATCTTTAGCAGGTTGCTTTTCAACAGCTGGAGTTGTTGGCTCTGTGGAAGCAGCTTCTTCCGGCTTTGATGAACAAGCAGCTAACATGCTGACAGAAAGTGTTGTTGCCATAATCATAGTAAGTGCTCTTTTTAATTTCATACGATTGTTCCCCCCAAATATAAATGTTTTTGTTTACGCTTTCATTATATCGAAGCTAATCTTCCTTTCATATGTAGCCAGTCTACACTAAAAGTACTTTATTCTACACTATTCGACAAAATACAATAATATTAATTGTGGATTTCATATGCTTGTTTTATAATAACATTCGTCCCTATAACCATAAGGAGAGAGACGAAATGAAATTAAAAACCAACTTTAGATCAAGTCTTTTTGGTCTCTTTGCAATTAGTATTTTTATTCCTGTTGTAATTACAACTCTCATTATAACTGCGTATCTTAATGCTAAAAATATTAAGACTACCGAGCATCAAGCCAGAAGTTATACCGAGCAGCTTGCTATGAACATTAATACGTACTACAGGGATTTAGCGAATTTAACCTATACCCCTGCATTATATAAAGACATATTCAGAGTTCTTTCTTCTTTCAACAGAGGATATTATTTAGTAGATATCGTTGAACAAAACAGTCTTCAGATCAACTATATAAATACGTATACCAAAATGCTATTTACTGACATTAATGATATAAGCATAATAACTTTTTATCCTGCCAATCCACAGAGCAATTCAATTTATGAAATTAATAAAAGTTCTTCTGGATTGCAAGTGATTAATTCTGTATCTTATCATGAAGATGACAACTATAAAAAAGCAATCAAAGCAAATGGAAAAGTCATGCTATCTGATATTTCTTACAAAACAAGTAATTCAAACAAATTTTACAGTTACTCTGTTTTGCGTGCGATAAAAGATTATGACACAAAAAAAATAATAGGTGTATTATGTGTAGAAGTTAATTTTAATAACATTCAAGATTTGATACATCATATTGAACCGTCTGAAAACTCGATGATACTACTGGCCAATAATGATAAGATCCTATACTCAAGCAAGAAATATCAAGATTCATTTGAGAAAAAAATGTTGGCTTCTCCGGATTCCTTCACTTATGCCGATCAAAATTATACCGGTATTTATGTAGATATACCGGATTCCGATTGGAAGGTCTATTATGTTCTTTCAAAAAATGATCAGATTTCCAATAATAATTTTGTTTATATCGTGGCGATACTGGTAGCAAGTTTTACAATATTAATTGCTTTCGTTATCTTCTTGAATTCAGCCGGCAGGCTTGTTAAGAGCGTAAATTTAATCGTATTGGCCCTTAATAAAATAAGGGGCGGGGATTTGAGTGTACGAATAAACAGCCTGAAAATGAACAATGAATTAAGAAGCATCGCTGTGGCTGTAAATGAAATGACAATTAATTTAGATAAACATATGAAGCAGGAGTATATTGCAGTAGTTGAACAAAAAAACGCTGAAAACAGGGCGTTACAAAGCCAGATTAACCCTCACTTTATGTATAATACATTGAATTGTTTACTTGCACTAAACAGAATGGGTGAAAAGGTCAATCTTGAAAGCGCTGTTATAAATCTCGCAAAACTCTTAAGATATACTTCCGTAAGTGAAAAAAGCGTAACATTACAAACGGAACTGGATTTTCTCGATAAGTATGTAAAATTACAGAAAATACATTTTGAAGATAAATTAACATTTGTTGTAGATTGCCAGAAGTGTTGTGAAAATATACAAATACCAAAATTATCTCTGCAGCCTTTGGTTGAAAACTCAATAGTTCATGGCCTTGAACCAACTAATAAGCCTATGACGATAACAATATCTGCAACATACTGCATAGATCAGGATTTATATACTATATGTATAAAAGACAATGGTATTGGTTTTGATTTGGACAAATGCAAAGAAAATACAGGGCTTTCAAATGTCAGAAAACGATTAAAGCTATGGAATGAAGAACTTGATTTTTCGATTACATCCGAGGAAAACGTTGGTACATGCATTATTATTAAATTCAAATTATAAAAAGGGGATTCTATGAAAATATTAATAGCTGATGACGATAAGTTAATTAGATATTATATGAAAAGCTTAATCTCAGAAGTAATGATGGATACTTATGAAATAATTGAGGCTTCTAATGGAAAAAGCTTAATAGAATTATGCTGTAAGCATTCCCCGCAAATCGCTTTTGTAGATATAAAAATGCCCTATTTGGATGGAATATCTGCTATTGAAAAATCCAGAATCAGTTGCCCCCATACAAAATTTGTAGTATTAACAGCTTATGCCGATTTTTCTTATGCAAAGCGCTGTATAGCTTTAGGTGTTGATGACTATTTATTAAAACCAGTTGAAAGTGAAACTCTTGAAAAGCTTTTGAATGACCTCACAACAAAAATAAAAACAGAGTCATCCTTTGATAGTATTAAATTCCAACATAAAGTTATTTCACTATTCAATTCTCCAATTAACAATAAAAACAGTAGAGAAAGTAATCTAAAAAATGATAATACACAGTTTTTATATTTTGAATTTTTTATCATATGTAAAAATTATGACGAAATCTATAATAATATGTATTCAACTTTAAGCAATGATTTGGTGGAATTCACTGATGACATAGTTAAATTTGGAAGTACAAGTGTTATATTTAATTCCAAGCTAGGTAATTTGTTATTAGTAATTCAGGCTACCAAAGAACGTTCAGGTTATATCGTAAATTCATTAAACCTTATTTTACAAAAACACAACAAGTATGAAAATCTAAATATTAGCTGCTTAAGTACAAGTTCAATTACACTTTATGATTTGCTGGATAATGCAATTCAAATCAATCAAAAATCCTCCTGCATCTATGCATGCAGTTCGGGGCAAGTTCAGAAGATTGAAGATATAGTATCTAAATTATACAAGGAAGATTTTGCTTTTTTAGATTTATTTTCCAAAGTAATATCTGCCTATATAGATAGCAATGAACCTGAATACTCAATAAATATAAAATCTTTAATAAAGAATACCCATTTTGAATCACTCAATATAGACTTCAAAACATTAATATCCTATACCGATAAAATTACAGGGCATACCTTTAAAGAAATAAAACCAATGCCTTTTTTAAAAGAGCTGTTGCGTTTGAATGACAGCCTTAAAATTAATATAAGTCAATCCTCCTTGGACAAAATTAATTTAATAAGGGAATATATTGATAAAAATTATATGAACGACATTAGTATTTCAACCATATCTGAAATATATAATCTTACCCCTAATTATGTAAGCAAGCTTTTTCATGATAAATTTGAAGTTAAATTTTCTGATTATTTAACACAAGTCCGCATATATAATGCCAAATTATTATTGGCTTCAAGTAAAGAAGTATCAATAAAAACAGTGTCATCTTTAGTTGGGTATAATAGTCCACGACACTTTACCAACATATTTTACAAAACAACAAACGTTTATCCTTCTGATTATAAAAAAGGGACTATAAATGATAATGTATAATGGGGAGATTCAATGAGGTGTTGCATCCGATCGCACGGTAGCCATTTTCGTTCAGATACGTACATACAATTTTATTTAGCTTTATATCGTCCTCCACAACGAGAATATTGATCACGGTTTTCCTCCTATTTTCATCAAAACGGCAGACTACTCGTAATTATGGTTCAGTACAAAATATCGTCATTAAACAATTCAGCAAACGATAGTTAAAGTGAACCACAACTACAACAAACATGAGTGACCCCATAGGGGGACCTCACAATAGCAAGTCTTTCACCCGTTATTCCAGGCGGAATTAGAATTCACAAACTCGATTAAATCGTGACTAGACAAAGGTTTGCTGAACAGATAACCCTGAATAATATCGCATTCCATATTTTCAAGTAATTTTAGTTGTTCTTGTGTTTCTACACCCTCAGCAACGACTTTAGCACCCATGGAATGTGAGAGTTGGATAATTGTCTTTACAAGTGCTGACTTCGTAGGGTCAGTGCCAATTTCATCAATGAAGGATTTGTCTATCTTCAGTACATCGAATGGAATAGTTGATATATAATTCAACGATGAATAACCCGTTCCGAAATACTGAGAGAAGAGTACCCCGTTCCGAAGTCGTCGATTGAAATTTTCATGCCTTGGCTCCTGAGTTCACCCAGAATCGTGATCGATTCGTTCAAGTTCTGCACCATACTCTCCGTAACTTCCAGCTCCAAAAGAGCGGGTTCGAAGTCCATCTCTTCCAGAATACTTAACACCTTCGATGCGAATTTGGGCGACCTAAACTGGAAACTGGCGGATTGAAATGTTGACTGCTAACGTCAGATCGGGATTACCAGTATGCTTCCAGTCCCGCACCTGCCTGCATGCCTCTTTAAGAACCCACTCACCCAGCTCGACGATGACTCCTGTCTGCTCGGCCAACGGGATGAAGACAGATGGCGAGATCGGCCCCATCTCTGGATGCGTCCAACGCAGCAGCGCCTCCACGCCTCGAATTCTCTCCGTGCTCATCTCCACCAACGGCTGATAGTGCACGACAAACTCCTCCTTACTCATTACGCTCCACAGGGCAACCACCGCATAATTGTAGCTGGAACTCACCTATTCCATCCGCCGCGCTATCTGTATCGGCAAGTTTTGATAGAGTTCACCATATCATTTTTAGATCGAAAATCTCTATTAGCTCTCCAGATTACTTCACATCGACTCTAAAATGAAAGAAACCGCTATCCTTCATCCAGCGGTTTCTTGGCATTTATTCAGGAGCATAGTTTATCCTTATCTTTGGGCGATACCCAAATAAAAGTACTTCTTTCTTCCACAGATCCAATCATGGTATATAATATAAAATTAGCATGAAACAACGCGCCCGGGGCTTAATCTCTTTTCGGTATATTCCTAAGTGATCAATAATTTATATTATGCGCCGAACGTTACAATTTGGCCGTATCCTTCAAAAGGATAATCAATCACAATCCTTCCAGCCTCTGTATCACCAATGCCACTGTATAGGTTAACTTTTCCATCTTGGCGCATCTCGATACCAGCCGTGAAGGCGCAATCTGTGAGAGAGGGCTTTTTAGCTGGCCCTTCTGGATAGCAGGAGCGTGTACCAATGATCTTGAGGTCTAATGCTTTGTACGTAGCTGGATCAAGAACAAAAGACATATTCATGTAGCTCTGAATCGTCTGGCCATTCTCATCAATTGATTTGTAGCAGATGTGTCCAATTACCCCGATTTTGCCGCTTTCCAAATAATAGGCTTGATTACAGCCACCCCATTCATCCTTAGCGAACAAATCTGGAATATATGGAGCATTCTCAATGACATCGTTTGAGAGCTCATCCAGACTGTTGATGACGGTAAATCCGATTAGTGATTCACTACCGTATTTTGCACGAACATCCTCCCCACGTGGTCTGGAGAATACTCCGATTTTATTGCCTGGCATTTCCACTAATCGAATGTCTTTCATATTATCTGGACCAGTCGTGAAGTAATAGAGGTCGTTTAGGTCGGTGCCTCTATAGAAGTAACCGAAGTATGTGTCTATATTTCCTTGTTTGTAGCGAACATGCGTTCCACCAAACACGAAGGTGTTCCCAATAACGCTCATATAGGGATCTTCAAGCTGATAAATCATTGAGTCTGGTACCAGTGTCCATTCATCCTTGCCGCTCTCCTCAAACATGCGTACCCAGGAACGAGCCCATTCTTCACGTTTTTCGATGCGTCCGTAAATATAACGTTTTCCATTAAATTCCAATGGAATCGATACATTGTACACATCAAATCCAGGCATACTGTGAAAAGTAAGTTTACTGCTTTCATATATATGTTTGTTCTCTTCAAATCGCAAACGCTGTTCTATAAGATTCATGTTCATGTCTCCTTATTATCCGCAATTTATACTCCCTATTTCTAGGGTAACGTATGTAACACAGCAAATCTTGCTTTTTTTTGATTATCAATTATGTTATTTTGACATGATAGAAGATTGAAGATTGAAGATTGGAGACTGTAGAAATGAATGCTATAAAGCTGTTTGCTTCAGAAGGAATTGATTCAGACATTCAGGCACATTATCGATTTATCACATCAGTTAAGAATACAGCGGAAATTCATACACATGATTTCTTTGAACTTTTTCTTATATTGAAGGGTAGTGTAATCCATTGTATTAATGGGACTAGAGAACGGCTTGAAGAAAATACACTCGTATTCATTCGAGATAGAGATGTACATTATTATGAGCAAACGGATGAAGGTGATTGCCAGTTTATTAACCTATCATTTCATAAGGAAGTAATTGATGCACTGTTCGATTACCTTGGAGAAGGGTTTCCCAAGCTCAAAATTCTAAGTCCAGATATGCCCCCAACGGTAAGACTCTCTAAGACTGAGAAGGAGTACGTACGATATCGGCTTGATCGGTTGAACCTCATCCCACATACAGACAAAGCCCGTGTAAAAGCTGAAGTAAGAGCTTTGCTGGCAGAGTTATTCACACGTTACATGACGATGGACGATAGTCCAGATTGGAGCGAGCAGCCAGCATGGTTGCAGGAGTTATCCACGGAAATGAAGAAAAAAGAAAATTTTACGGAGGGAACTTCAGCCATGCTCCGAGTGTCAGGCAAGTCTCATGCCTATTTATGCCGAATGTTTAAGAAACATTTGGGAACTACCCCGATTCAATATATTAATCGACTCAGATTGTCCTATGCTGAAAATCTACTTCTTAAAACGGATATGGAGATTGTCGACATTTGCCTCGAGGTTGGGTTCGAGAATGTGAGTTACTTCTATGACTTGTTCAAACGACAGTTCAACATGACGCCTCATAAATTCCGTGTGAATGGAGAAAGAAAGATTAGTTATTAACGAGATTTTTTAGTTAGGTGATATCGGGAAATTAAATCTATGCATCATACTACTTATGTAATATTTTTCACATTACACATGGAATAAAGAGGGACGTGACTGTGATGAAACTTCAGTTTTTAAGCTTAAAAAACTATAAAATTAAACACAAACTCTTGTTGACCTATCCAATTCTGATCATCGTTTCAATTTCTTTGGTTAGCGCTTTCTCCATATATATAAGCAGGGAGCAGATGAAGGATAAAACCATAGCTTACGCTCAAACGATCAATAGCCAGATTAGTAATACTATTGACGTTCAATTAAAGCGATTGGATCAAGATTCAATTCAATTTCTTCACAATGGTCAAGTGGTACGATTTTTAGCCGGAGAGGAAAGCGATTACTATCAATTAACGTCCATATACAATACATTAACTAGTTTTCTGATTTCCCATTCAGATGTAGAGTCCATATTCTTAATTAACCACAATGGGCAGCAGATTAGTTCATCACAAGAAATGTTAGGAAGCGAAGATGTGGAAGAGTTTGTTTCTGAAGCTGCAGCAGGAGATGGCAAATCTGTTTGGCTGAAAACACGTACCAGTTCTCATGGCAATCGAGTTATCCCCATTACTAGGCAGATTAACGATTTAACAACGATTAAACCACTAGGGACATTAGTCCTTTTCTTTAAGGAAAACGCTATCAATTACCTTATGCAAGGACAAGATTTGAACATAGACGGTGAATTAGTTGTCCTCGATCCAGATGGTTACATTATATCGAGCCAGAATCCTGATGATATTGGTCAAATTTATGATACAGAAATATTTGAACAATTAAAGTTACAAACTGGCCGTTTCTTTTCAGAAGGAAAAGAGAAGTATTTTTATAACTACTATCAGTCGTCGTTAACGAATTGGAATTATCTATATCGATTTCCAGAAAGTAAGCTTTTCTCAGACACTCATATTGTTCGCAACTGGGTATTAGCTTGCTCTCTAATTTTCATTTTTCTTGCTATGTTAATGGCCCGAGCAATTGCATCGAATATTTCAAAGCCGATCATAAGAATTGTCAAAGAAATGCGGAATATAGAATCTAATGATTTGAATGTTCGTTTGAATTACGACGGAAATGATGAACTGACAGTACTTGCAGCTTCGTTTAACAATATGGTTGACCGTTTACGCACATCTATTGAGAATCAGGCTAAATTACGCACGTTGGGACATGAATTGGAAATGAGAGCTCTCCAAGCAGAGATTAATCCGCATTTTCTTTATAACACCTTGGAAGCGATTAATTGGATGGGGAGAATGAATAACGCTCCAGAAATATGCGACATGACCTCTATGCTAGCAGATACTATGCGTTACAGTATTGATAACCGCAGAGAAATGGTTACCATACGTGATGAATTGATTCATGTGGAAAAATACTTGGGGATTCAAAAAATTCGTTTCGGGGACAAGCTTCATTTTTTTATCGATATTCCAGAACATCTTCTGGATTTATCCATTCCGAAGCTTTCGTTACAGCCTATCGTGGAGAACTGCATTATCCATGGATTTCTGGACAAGGTTGAACCGGGTAAAATCAGAGTCATAGGCGAGGAACGGGATCATAGCGTCTATATCAAAATAGAAGACAATGGCTGCGGTATGAAGGAAGATACGATCCATTTCCTATTTAACGAGAAAGATAACAGCTCCAAGAGAGGTATANNGGATTTACAAATGTTCATAAGAGATTGAAGCTTTTTTATGGTGAAAGCTATGGTCTTGATCTATATAGCATTTCGGGGAAAGGAACACGCATAACAGTTAAACTACCAGGAGGATTTGAAGGACATGTACAAAGTACTCATTGTAGATGACGAAATAGTAATACGTGAAGGAAAAATTGATAGCGAATTTCCCGCATACTCGGGTTATATTGCTTAGTGGATTTAGTGATTATGAAGGTAGAACATGAAAGGGATTTGCAAATTGAAGCTTTTCGAATTAGAACACACGTTTCATATTACGCAGATTTCTTAGAATCATTATTAAGAAATTAAGAACGTTAAAGTAGGCAATCAGGAATGGGCTAGTGAACATATTTACTGACTCCCAATATTTTGCAACTAAATTTAAAAAATACGCGGGTATGACCCCTTCCGAGTACAGGGATCATTTCAAGATCTATTCTAGTCATTATTTTAAAGGAAAAGTCATCTATGTCCTCTTAACTTTGTATGCGCTTTCCTTCATACTAAATTTACGAACATGTTCTGACATCATATTATTGGGGGCAAGAATAATGAAACCACTTGCAAGGACGTTGAAAATGGTTTTGGCTTTAACTCTTGTATCGAACTTAGCTATTGGTTGTTCTTCTAATGCTGGTGATGCACCTGCTGTAGAGGGTCAAGGAGCTAAAAAGGAAAATGTCACACTTCGCGTCATGTTAGCGAAGGAAGCTTCGGGGGACAAGTTTTTTGATTGGATGTCCGAAAATATGAAAATTTATACAGAGCTAAATCCGCAAGTTACTTTCGACGTAACGGCAAATGCTTCTGGTGATCAGTATATGACTGTACTGACTACAGAAATGGCTGCTAACAATGTACCCGATATCGTTCAAACATGGGCATCGGAAAGAATGCGTCCTTTCGCTGAATCAGGTCGTCTTCTAGATTTGAAAGAAACGCTTGAGAGTGACGCTGAATGGAAACAATTCCTTATGGAAGATCCTTTGAAAGCAACGACCTTTGACGGAGGTATTTATGGTATACCTGCAACTTTGGATTCAGAGATCGTCTACTACAACAAGGAAGTATTTGATAAGTATCAATTGGAAGAGCCACAAACATATGATGAATTTGTGAAAGTGGTTACTACCTTAAAAGATAACGGTATTACACCAATGACGGTTGCCAACAAGAGTTCATGGATTGGCACGATTCCTTTTATGATGATTGCCGAGCGCATAGGCGGATTGGAAATGTATCAGAACGTAGTTATCGATAAGACGGAGCCTTGGACAAGTGAACCGCTAATCGAAGCAGGAAAGGTGCTGCAGGAGCTGGTCGCATTAGGAACTTTTGAGAAAGATGTCAACAGTGTTCTTTCTTCAGAAAGCGAGGCCAAATTAATAGAAGGTAAAGCAGGTATGTTTGCAACAGGTACTTGGATGTTACCTAAATTCAGTGAGAAGATGGGCGATAATCTAGGCTACTTCAACTTCCCTGATATTGAAGGGGGTAAAGGAAGCAAAGATCATTTCATTATGAATCCAAACGTCACGCTGTCGGTTGCTAAAGATTCCAAGCATAAGGAAGAAGCTATTGATTTCATGAAGTTTGTCTTCTCTCAGGAACGTCAAGCTGAATTAGCGAAACAAGGATTCTTCACTGCAACTAAAGTAGAAGTAAACAAGGAAGAGATATCCGCAGTTGCAGCGGAATTACATGAAGAATTGGCTAAATCAACCGGATCTATGTACCCTTGGGATAACCCGCTAGGAGCGTATATGGGTGCGGAATTGAACAACACGACTCAAACCCTGTATATAGGTAAAGATCCAATGAAGGCGTTTACGAATTTACAAAAAAAACAGGACAATAAAAAATAGTAAACATTGAATGAGGGTAAAGGGGTCATTTATATGATCCCTTATGACCTCTTGACTTTATCTATAAAGGGGTGTGAATACATGGATAAAATGCTTCGCAACAAGGGGACAATCGCACTTTTTGTGTTGCCTGCTTTGCTATTATATACTCTAATCCTTCCACTACCGATCATCAGAACCATCTACTACAGTTTTTTTGATTGGAATGTCGTTGGAACGAAGGTTTTTGTCGCATTCGACAATTTCCGGGAGCTATTTACGATGGATGACACTTTCGTCCTTGCATTGAAAAACACTTTTTTATTTACGATTGAAAGTGTATTACTTCAATTACCGCTCGCCTTTATTCTTGCTTATATATTGACTAGCAAAAAGCTTCGTG
>DJUJ01000212.1:74427-74739 GCA_002438345.1 Paenibacillus sp. UBA6285 | reverse complement strand
TTTTTTACGCCTGTGATCATTTCAGGAACTGCTGTCGGTTTGCTTTTTCAGTTCATTTATCACTCGGATATAGGACTGATAAATAAGATTGTCCAAATATTTGGATACTCAGATTTTGATAAAGCTTGGTTATCCGATCCTTCGTTTGCCATTCATGCGGTTATCATTTCTGTATCATGGCAATATTTTGGTTACCATTTGATTATTTTCTTGGCGGGAATGTCTACTATTCATAATGAAGTTCTTGAATCTGCTCGTGTAGATGGTGCATCGGAATGGCGAATGATCTGGCACATGGTGCTGCCATTGATG
>DJUJ01000212.1:54821-74359 GCA_002438345.1 Paenibacillus sp. UBA6285 | reverse complement strand
AGAATATGATCTTCACTCTTCTGATTACGCTAGCTTTCAAACAGCGTAAAGAGAATGGAGGATTCAGAAAATGAAATCAATTCGCCTCATGCGAAGTGGCTTACTCTATGGCTTTTTAGGTCTGATCACGATTATCGTACTTTATCCGCTTATCTGGGTTTATATGAGTGCTGTTAAAAGCGAACAGGATTTCTTTCTTAATCCTTGGGGAATTCCGCAATCCTTCAACCTTGATGGGTTTGTGAAAGTAATTACAGAGTATAAACTGCATATCAATATATTGAATAGTGTTTTTGTCTCTATGCTCACATTAGCAGCCGTGATGATATTGGCATCACTTGCTGCTTATGGGGTTACACGATTGAAATGGAAAGGCAGTAAATTAACGCTCTCATTTTTTATGCTCGGATTATTGATTCCAGTACATTCGACATTGATTCCAATCTATATGAGTCTACAAGGATTAAGAGAATTTCTGGATCCGAGAATCGTTATTGTACTCCCTTATATCGTTTTCGCATTGCCTACTGCAATTATGGTACTTTCAGGGTATTTCTTCACACTTCCAAAGGAATTAGAGGAGTCTGCAGTTTTGGATGGTTGTTGTATACGTACGACTTTTATTCGGATCATATTGCCAATTTCAACACCAGCGATGGCTACTGTGGGCATTCTGACATTTATGGCAACATGGAATGAATTGTTATTCTCGCTTGTATTCTTAATAAAACCTGAATATCAAACGATTCCAGTTGCTATTTTACAGTTTACCGGTCTTAGCACGGATTGGACTAAAGTGCTTGCCAGCATTGCAATCACTATTGCACCGAGTCTTGTGCTCTATATGTGCTTACAGAATAAAATCATTCAAGGTGTTACCGCAGGATCAGTAAAAGGATAATGTAAAGAAGGAGAACGAGATGGAACTTACAATTGGTGTCGTACAAATGGACTGTGTCCTAAAAGATAAAGAGAAGAATATGCAAAAAGCAGAATACTATATTGATCAAGTCGGCATGGACGTTGATGTGCTATGCTTACCTGAATTTTTTACAACAGGGTATCATCTCGGCTTGATTAAGGATGAATTCTTTACTCTGGCGGAAACTGTACCCGGTCCTACCGTTCATCGGTTAGCGGAAAAGGCTCGTAAATATGGTACAGCCATTATTGCTAATATTGTGGAGAAGGATTCGCTTCAGGAATCCGTCTTATACGATACAACGTTTGTGATCGACGAGAATGGCAACTATGTCGGAAAATACAGGAAGGTTCATCTTTACCCGACGGAGCATCAATATTTCCGTAGCGGCTCCGAATTTCCAGTATTCGATGTTAAAGGAATGAGAATCGGAATCGCGACTTGCTATGACCATGCGTTTGAAGAGATGTTTCGAATTATGGCGTTGAAAGGCGCTGAAGTGATCTTCATTCCATCAGCTGTTCCTGTGAACTTTGAATACTTGCTGAACCTTCGCACTTGTGCCAGAGCACAAGATAATCAGATTTTTACAGTGGCAATAAATCGGGTTGGAACAGAAAATGAGTTCACCTATTGCGGTTTAAGTAAAATTGCGAATCCTCGCGGTGAAGTCATTTGTGAAGCGGGAGATGAAGAAGGGGTATTAGTAGGTACGATTGATACATCCCTTATCTCCAAAGAGCGGATCCAAGAACCAATTTTACGCAGCAGAAGACCTGAATTATACGGATCTTTGGTTGAATCCTAAAAAAAATAATAGGTGGGCTAGAAATGATGCAAGCAGTTTACAATAATCGCCATATGATCCCGTTACTAGAAGTTCGCAATCACAAACCAATCGATGTCGGAAATGGACATATGTCCGCTAGCATCGGACTTAACGGATTGGCTAGTTCAGTAAATGCTTATCATAAGGCACAGGGATTCGTGACACTGACTTCCATTGAGCAGTTTCCAAATGATAAGTTCCATGATAGCAACCACGTCCGTCGTTATCGCAAAAGATTGGTTGATACAATAGAAGAGGGAAACCAAGCAATTGGCTTTGGTATTAAGCTTCAAGAGAAGAACGTGAAGCAGCAAGTCTATTATTTGGAAAGCAAGGATCCTGTTTTTCATTATGAGTTCAGAAATGTCGAAGCTCATTCTATGTTTTTGGCAGCGCAAAAGAATGATAAGAGCTATTTAATTCATAGATTCGGGTTAACCAATAGAAGCGATCAAGAAGTCGTGATTCCATTAATAGTCGGTGGACTTTTCAGTTTGAATCGCTGTAGCTATGGACAATTGACGGAAGGTGGCCCTATTCCAATTCCTCCTTTGGAGAATAAAATGGATGTTCAAGGCAATCATATTGCGATTTCTAATCGGCACCTAGCTGCTCGAGCGGATATGTATGTATTCAATGGTCATGCTGCAATGAACCTTTTACCTGCACAGCAAACAGCAAACGATCCTGTTCGTTATGAATTTGGGATGGAGCTCACATTGGATAAAGGAGCAAGTCGGATCATTAGCATGGTCTACTCCCTTTCGCATCAAGCAGATTGCGAGACTGAACTTTCACCTACCGATGTAGAACAACTGACTGCCGATGCAATTCAGCATTTGCCTGATTGGAAGCAGATAACATCGATCCAGGATGAACAAACAAAGGCAGCCCAGTTTATTATTCAAAGAAATTTGGATTATATCATTTTCTGTTGTTCGGTACCGATAGACCAAGAGTACATTTGTGTGATCACGGATCACCAGTTGCTGCCTTTATCATGGAATCGTGACTCCTATTATATGATGCAACTTCTATTGGAATCGGAGAGCAAAAGCGAGTTCCTTTTTGAAGAATCCTATCGATCAGAATGGAAGAATCTTGTTCAGCGGATTGTGAAAGGGCATTTGCTTTGGATGTTTGAAAAGGCTGATCGTCCACATCAGTACTGGGGGCGTGGATATTTAACCAATGGTTACAGCAAAGATAATGTGTTCCAATTCGATCAGCAATGTTATCCGCTTCTTGAGCTTTGTGATTACTATGTACAGTATGGTGATGAAGAAACGGTAAAACGATTATTGCCAATTGTCAAAGAAGTACTGGGCATGATCATGGATTATAGACATGAAGAGAAGTGGTTGTTTAAGACAGGGGAAACGCCTGCTGATGATAAAGTAGATTATCCTTATCATTTCTCTAGCCAAGTGCTTGCCTGGCATACCTTGCAGCAATTATCCGAATTGAACAAAGTGTTTTCTTTCCATGATGGAGATTTATCAGAATGGGCAGACCAGGTACACAATGACTGTACGCAATCTTTTACAACGCTTTGTAATGGAAAAGAGCTGTTTGCTTACCTGACAGACTTGAAGGGAAATTTCCAGAATTATCACGACGCGAACGATCTTCCAGCAGTTTATGCTCCAATCTGGGGGTTCTGTAGTAAAGAAGATGTTAAATGGATTCATACAATGGAGTTTGGATTCAGTGAAGAGAATATAGGCGGGTTTTATACGGGAACTTATAGCGGATTGGGATCCGTTCATACACCGCACCCGTGGCCGTTAGGGTATGCGCAGGAACTGCTTTTTAGTGAAGTGATGAAAGATTCGATCCGTCATGACAAAGTTTTTCAAAAACTTATGGAAATTGTTCAATGGGATGGGTTGTATTCAGAGGCAATAAATGAAGAAACGGGCGGTGTACAATCCAGACACTGGTTCTCTTGGCCAGGTGCGTATATATCCACTCTGTTTTGTAGGGATATTTTCAGGGATGGTGAAAAATTTAACTCGATTAGTATAAAAAATGACAGGATGTGATCGAAATGACAGTTAATCGATTTACGATGGAATTAGCCTTCACTGATGCGTACAAAAAATATAAGGATGCTCCTATCGCGGTTCGGGAAATGCAATGTCTCCGGACTCAGTATCCCGCTGTGTTCGAGCCTATTCAAGATCATGATCTATTTGCTGGTCGAGTCAAATTAGGGGCAATTGCCTTCTCAGCGGAAGATTTGAATGGATTCGGCTACTGTACCTCTCTGGAGGAAATGGCCGCAAAACTGGATGAATTGCAGTTGAACGAAGCCGAGCTTCAAACATTCGAGGAGCTTCGTGCATTTTGGAAAACGGAATCGTCACGTGGTAAGTTTCACGCTCAATTCTCTGAGGAATTGAACCGCTGGCTTAACAAGGATGATATTATTAATGACTCTCACATCGCTTTTCCATTATACCGTATGGCAGGCGCTCAAATGGATTACGAAAAACTCATTCAGCTCGGCATACCTGGGATGAGCCAATTGATCGAGGCGCGACGCAACAAACCTGATGCAGATAAACAGTTGCTTGCGGGCATGCTGGATGCACTCGATTTGCTGTCAGAATCGTGTTCTTATTATGAAAGTCAGGCTCGGGCATTAGCAGAAGAAGCTGAGGATTCAACCCGCAAGGCGGAATTGATTCAGATTGCTGACGTCTTACAGCGTAATCGTGAGCATGCGCCATCTACAATGCGCGAGGCGATCCAGCTCCTATGGGTGTATTCATTAATGACGGGAGTTAGAAATTATGGCAGGATGGACATTTACTTAGGTGATTTATATGTGAATGATCTGGATAACGGTCGATTGACGGATTCAGAGGCGCTTAAGTTGCTGCAATCATTCTGGCAGTTAATTGCCGATAAGAAAACGACATTTAACGGGAGAGTCATGATTGGTGGCCGTGGTAGACGGAATGAGGCTAATGCAGATAAGTTCTCCATGCTGGCATTGGAAGCGACTAGAACAGTCCTTGAGATCGAGCCTCAATTGTCTCTTCGATTCTACAAAGGAATGAATCCGATGCTGATGAATAAAGGACTAGAAGTCATCGGAGAAGGCAGGACCTTCCCCATTCTGTACAACGATGATGTGAACCTTCCTGCCTTACAGCAAGCGTTTAAACTGGAACGGGACGAAGTCGAAAAGTACTGTCCATACGGATGCGGGGAAATCGTTCTGGAGCACTGCAGTTTTGGTGCTCCGAACGGGACCCTCAATCTCCTGAAGGCTTTGGAGGTTACACTCCGCAATGGGATGGACAAGATTACAGGGGAAGGAATTGGACTCGCTACGGGTAACATTGCATCGTTCGAGACATTTGATCAGTTAATGGATGCCTACTGTGAGCAGTTGACTCACTTCATTGAGTTGCTGGCTGATGTGCAAGCCTTGGAATATCAATTTGCTGGAGAAACGGCTTCTTATTTGTACTTATCTATGTTGTATGACGATTGCATTGAACGTAGTAAAGGGATTTTCGCAGGAGGCATCCGTTATCTCGGAGGTACGCTTGAGACTTATGGAACTGTGAATGCTGCAGATAGTCTGACCGCTATTCGTGAGATCGTCTATAAGCAAAAGCACTTTAGTTTGGAAAAATTAGTTCAGATACTCGATTGTAATTTCGAAGGATACGAGAGAGAACAGAGATTGTTACTCAATGCTCCAAAGTATGGCAATGATAATGAAATAGCTGATCAGATCACTTCGGATCTTCACAATTTCCTTAGTGAGACGATTCAGCGTCAAAACGATCGTGTAGGGCTGCATTCTTATTTAAATGTCATGATCAACAATCATATGAACACCGTATTCGGACGGTTGACAGCAGCCTCGGCTGATGGGCGNNGTCCTGATTTCAAGACTATGGCCAATGCGAATAATCCATTTGGTGGTGCTGATAAAAACGGAGTGACTGCTTTTCTGAACTCTCTTGCCAAATTATCGCCAGTGCATCATGCGGGGACTGTGCAGAACATGAAGTTTGGTAAGGAGCTTTTTATCAAACATAGGGATAAATTAAGAGCATTACTCGATACGTATTTCGATAATGGAGGCACTCAAGCCATGATCACGGTGGTCAATCGAAATGATCTGCAGAATGCTATGCGAGAGCCTGAGAAGTATCCACATTTGTTTGTCCGGGTGGGCGGATTTAGCGCTCGTTTTGTGGAATTGCCTAAAGATGAGCAGGAAGAGATTCTGAGCCGCACGTTATATTGATGTCCATATGGGCGGTAAGGAGAATGTTCTATGTTGACAGGAATTGTTTTTGATATTCAACGGTTTGCATTGCATGATGGTCCTGGCATTCGTACGACAGTATTTTTGAAGGGCTGTCCGTTACACTGCACCTGGTGTCATAATCCAGAGTCCAAAGCATTCGAATCACAGCTTTCCTTTAATTATGAGCAGTGCGTTTCTTGCTTGGAAACCGGACATCAATGTCCATTTGGTGTGCACAAAGATTCGGAGTCCGATGAAGGCAATGATCCATTTAATGCCACTTTGAAGAAATTATACGGATTACGTCATCACAGATCACACACAGCGCAATCTACTGCAGTCTGCGAGTGTCCTAATGGAGCTGTCAAAGTGATTGGAACTGCAGTCGATCCCGATGATGTCATCGAAACTGTCTTGAAGGATCGCTCCTATTATGAGCATTCCGATGGTGGGCTGACGATATCGGGCGGCGAACCAATGGCTCAATTTGCCTTCACTTTATCACTTGCACGCAAAGCCAAAGAGAATGGACTCCATGTGTGTCTTGATACAACCGGACATGCATCAGCGGACAAATATTTAGAGATTCTGCCCTATGTCGATGTGTTTTTATACGATTATAAAACAACCGACCCTACCACTCATCGTCGCCTCACGGGAGTGCGTAACGAGATCATCAAGAACAATCTAGACTTGCTTTATCAGCACGGTGCATCCATTATTCTGCGATGTCCGATCATAGCAGGAGTGAATGATGATGCCAGTCATTTACAGGGAATTGCCGACCTATCCGCTAAACACCCTAAATTGAGTGGAATTGAAGTTATGGCATATCACGATTTGGGTAATCACAAGGCACTTAGGGTCGGCTCTGTACCCCAGCTATTAGACTGCAAGACGACAGATCCAGAACTGTCCAATTCATGGATCAGACGCTTGCACGATATGGGCTGCCTGTCTGCGAAGCTGGGATAATAGGATGAAATGAATAAAAGACTATCCATAAGGTAGCTCCTTCTACTTTTATGGATAGTTTTTTATATACGAAACCAATGCAAAAAAGTTGATCAGTCGCAACGAGAAAGGCAGTACGGTATTCAATTTTTTTATGAGGAAACAAAGACCGCCGAACATACCCGACTGGTTGGATGCCATGAATGGCGGCTCGATATTGTTAATTACCTTGAAACCCTAAAGAAAAAGCCTGGAGCATTAGCCGGTAGCACGGCACTTGCGCAGGCTCAATTGCAATATTTACGTGATGAGGCCAAACGGGAAGAAGTTCAGCACACTAGAATAGGTCATCGAAGTTATCCCTGTACTCGGAGGGAGCCAATCCGACATATTTCTTAAATCTCGTTGCGAAATATTGAGGATCAGTAAATCCGACCAACTCTGCTACTTCATATACTTTACATTGTGGATCTCTAAGCAATTGCTTTGCTTTTTCAAGACGGTATCTTGTCAGTAATTCCGTAAACGTTTGGTTACATTCCGCTTTAATTAATCTGCTTAAATAGTTGCTGTTCAGGTGAACTCTCTCCGAAATCCATAGCAAGGAGATATTTTCCCAGTAGTGTTCCGAGATGAGTGCTAGTACCCGATCTCCAATTTTTTTTTGCCCCGTTCGGCTTTGTTTGTATATGTCACCTGCAACCCTGGAAATATAGCCAAGCAGCAGTTTATGCAATTGCTCGAATGAATGGGCATTGATTGTGTCTTCGAATATACTGTGATAATTCTCGGAAATTATGAACCGCGCGGTAAAGATGAAACTCACGATTTGCGCTGTCAACTCTATGCATATATTTCTTGCGTTTGGCAATTTTTCTTCGTAAAGTTCAAATATTTGGAAAAGCTGATTAACTTGATCTTCAGCATCTTCCTGATTTCCTATCTTTAACGTTTTTAAAATTGATTCCAAAATGTCCGCATAATTCGAACCATGTGAAGATGAGAGCCAAAGAGAAGGAGAATTCGGGATATCAGTGGGTAAGTCATCATAAGAAATAATGGTATTCGTTCCAAAATAAAAAATGTGTTGAAGGGATTCAAACGCCTCCAAGTAAGCTTTGTTCAATTCTACATATGACGAATGTACTGAAGACACTCCGATGGATACACTGAATCTCGGTTGAAGATGGGTTATATTTTCTAGGATAATCTCACATTTCTGCATGAACTGGTCAATTTCATGTATATCATGGTCATTATAAATGATTGCGTAATTCTCATGAGTCATAGGAACAAAAATAATACTTTCATACTCTTGAAAGTACAAACGTAATTGATGTTCCGTGGTTAATCGACTCAGTTGGTGCTCCTTCGTTTTTTGAGATTGTCTGTTCATATCTGTGATTTCGGCTTTGATCAACAACAAGCGGAAGGATTGATCCTTCATCTCATAAATATGGAGAGTTTCTATCAATTCCGTCCGCTCAAATGGCATCGGAGATAAGATTAGTTTCTGAAGGTAGGCTTGCCTGTAGAAGTACAGGTTTTGTTTCAATTCGTTCCAAAAAACTTCAATTTGTAAGTTTCTTCCCCTTTCCGCCTCAAAATCCAATATTGCTCTTTCCAGAATTCGATGGAGCTCCCGGTATGACGTCGGTTTTAATAAATAATCAAAGGCCCCAAGCTGAACAGCACGACGAACATATTCAAAATCGCTATAACCGCTAAGCAGTATGACCCGTGTATACGGATAACTCGCTACTACTTTCTCCATCAATTCAAGCCCGCCCATACCCGGCATACAAATGTCGGTTATCAAGATATCCGGACAGTCCTTTTGTATCATTTCCATAGCCTCAGATCCATGAGACGCTTCGTTAATAACCACACATCCTAAATTTTTCCAATCAATGGAGGTGCGAATCCCTTCGCGGATAACGCTTTCATCATCAACAATGAGTACTTTGTACAATTTCTTCCAACCTCCTCTGGAAGTTTGAATGTAATACGGGTTCCTATAACCCGGGTTTTGACGTTCCCGTCCTTGTCCGAAAAACGTGGATAATGCTGTTTTCGACGATAGGCTGTAACGAAAGGTGCGGAATGGCTGACCCGAGAAAAATGTTCAGGAATATCTATAATAACATTCAGCTTGTCCCCAAAACGAATTTTTTTGAATCCCCAAGTATTTATGCACATGATTCGCTTTTTCGGAAATCGATAAAGATAAATTCAATTCGTTAAATCCGACTGGAGGTAGTAGAAAATATATTTTTCCCGTTCCTTTCGAAAAAAATACCCGGTCGTCAACCTTATGTCGGAATCATAAGGTTGGCCAATTAGCGCGTCTCAAAGTAAATAAAACAAGCCCGCCCACTACTTGTAGGCGGAGCAGAGATATCGTGCATTTGAAAATTTGTTATGTGATGTTTTCCACATTTAATCTAAGCATTGCTTGAATGCTGAGCCCGATATTCTCTTGGGGTAACCCCGAGTTTTTTCTTAAACATACGCTCAAAATATGCTAAAGTGTTAAATCCCGAAGATAAACAAACTTCAGTAATACTTAGATTTGAAACCCTTATCAGCGATTTAGCAAATTCAAGTCGCGTATTAATAACATAAGTTTGAAAGGAAATTCCTAATACTTGCCTAAAGCATCCACTGAAATAATTTGGAGATAAATTATAATGCTTAGCTATTTGCTCCAAAGATATTGATTCACGAAAATGATGCTGAATGAAAATGGTGGAGCTGCGAATAACTGCATCGGTTGTATTTCTGACACTGCGGTTCTCAAGGTCCGATTGCTGAATATTGCAGTGACGATACAAATCAATGAGCACCCTATCGATAGCGCCACGTACAATCAATTGCGATCCGATCCTTGATATCTGCGCCTCATCCCATATCCGTTCCCATTCCCAAAGCATTCGCTCATATTCCTGGTCTTCAAAACGGTGGAGATAAACATGTCGCACGCTAAATAATAACTCCATCAACTGCTGATGAATCATCTCCGAAGTGAATATAAGATTATATAACTGGATTTCTGAATCGTCATCCGGAACGATTTCGTGAAAATCAGCAGGCGTTAGTAAGAAAATACTCCCTTTTGTGATCGGCGATTCAACACCATTAATCTTTTGAACCCCTGAACCGGAGGTCACAAAAGACAGCTCGTAAAACTCGTGGCAGTGAACATCGATTATATTCCGAATTTGGTTCTTAAAAATACGAAAAGAGGAGGAAAGATTCATATATTGATCGTTCGTCAACAATTCTGGCAGACGATGTCTCATATTTTAGAATCTCCCCCCTCAATTTCTTATAAAAATATCTTTGCTAGATATTGCTTCATCCATTCGTTCACTTCAACAAGATCCGAAACCGCTTGATTCGTAAAAGGAAGAGTATGCATATAACCGGGAGGTCCAAATTCCGGGGTTATGCTCGAATACTCGAATCCCTGCTTACTTCGATTAACCAAAATGTGGTTCCACCATTTTACAAATGTATCTAAATGATTTGCGTATTCCGGCGCAGCCGGATGCGGAACCTGAGCCCCTTGCTCGTAACCGATCCTGCCGTGAATATGAATCGCGCGATTCATTGCCAGCATAAGATCCTCCTGGTGCTCCTCCAAGGTTAACGATTCACATACACAACACCAATGGCTGAAATCAGCTGTAATTTTGAGTTCAGGAAGCTCCCTCAACAACCTTGCAGTTGTCCAAGGCGTGAACATGGCACGCGTTCGGTGGGTTTCATGACCGATTGGTATACCGGTCTCCTTCTCAATAGATAACGCAGCCTCGAAAAACTTCACTTGCTCCTTAAAGTCCATATAATCTCTTGCACTGTGGGACACGATCAAAACCGGTTCAAACTCCTGAACTTGCTTTACTTGCTCGGCAAAGCTTTTGGAATGATCCCCCGAAGTCGTAACTTGCGCAATATATTCCATATTACACTGCTTCATGAATCGTGCAAACTCTTGCTGCTTATCCTTGGGAGGTAGAGGAGCTTCAATCCCCGCATAACCATTCGATGCTGCGTGTTGAATAAGTTCCTCGTATGTTCCTTCCATTCCCCATAATGCCTTATAAAACTTAGTTTTCAAAGTTTGGTCCTCTTTTCTTCAGTTTAAACATTGACGAAAGGATTACCCGCAATATCTTTGCCCCTGGCCAACCACACTTTATGGTTCGCATTTTTCTCCAAGTCAACCTTCGCTTCTGTTGAAAAATATCTCATGGTGTAACCGCATCTGCGATATGGGCTAGTGTTAGCCTTTGCACCGTGGATAATCCGGGAATCGTGAAGAGAGCATTCTCCCGGCTCCAATTCAAAATTTACTGCTTTGGACTCATCTACGTTTTTTATTTGCGAAGCGAACAAATTATTCTTCGAGTCCACATCCTCATATTCAGAAAAACCGTTTCGATGCGTTCCGGGAATAACTCTCATACAACCGTTTTCTTCCGAACTGCGATCAAGGGCAAGCCATACGGTAATAATTTTTTCAAATGAACTTAATCTTCCATTCCAATAGGCAGAATCCTCATGCCATGGAGTCGGTCTTCCGGTAAAGGGTTCTTTACTAATAAAATGGCTGGACCAGAGCCCGATATTGGGACCGATAAACGGCTCAACTAAATCCAACACCTCGTCGCTTAAGAGATACTCCAGTAGCCGCTCATCGCGAAAATGAGGTGTATCAAGCTCATCAGACAACTTACTGCCCTTCTGGGCAAGCTGTTCTTCAAAAATCGTTTGAAGTTTCGACATTTTATCCGCACTGAATAACTGTTTCTTGTGTAAAAAATACCCATTATTTTGATAAAAATCTACTTTTTGTTTGTTTGATATTGAATTGGTCATATTCGTTCCTCCTAGTCATGATCTTATTTACATGACTACTATAACCGTACATCCTCTCTCAATTCTCCATGTATCTTCAGAGCAATGCAACTTTTCTTATGATACTGGCATTGAAAAAATATGCAACCTCAAAACTACGAAACAGATCCCTACGATGGAATTAGACGCGTCCGCTTCGCTGCCTGCTCGCAGTCAACCTCCTATGCCCCCACATTTATATTGTTTTTGTTTACCTACCTATAAAATCAATTTAACTAGAGCCCTAAAACAAACATAGTTTTCAGCCGCAACCCTGACATAAGTTTAATGTGCAGACTATCCCCCACCAAAAATTTCGCCCTACTTATGATACGGTTCCCCCCGATTTATCTTCACCGCGCGATAAATCTGTTCCACCAGCACCAGGCGCATGAGCTGATGGGGCAGCGTCATGCGCCCGAAGCTCATGCGCTGCTGCGCGCGGCGCATCACCTCATCGGAGAGCCCATGGCTCCCTCCGATGACGAACACGACATGGCTCGTCCCGTAGGTGCCGAGCCGGTCAATTTCTGCGGCAAGCTCTTCCGAGCTCCACAGCTTGCCGTCAATCGCGAGCGCAATGACATGCGCCTCGCTCTTAATCTGCGCGAGGATGCGCTCGCCCTCGCGCCCCTTAACCTGCACGACCTCTGCTTCGCTTAGAGAGTCGGGTGCTTTTTCATCTGCCACCTCAATTACCTGAAATTTCAGGTACGGTGTCAGCCGTTTAGCATACTCCGCGATGCCATTAATCAAGTACTTTTCCTTCAATTTTCCTACGCCAATAATTTGAATAAGCATAAGTGCCTCCTGTTATAGTCCTCTATAGAAATAGCAAAAGGACGCGCACTGGGCGTCCCTTGTAGTTTTAGTAAGTACCTTCTGTTCTATCACATTCTGGGTGGAAAAGAAACGGCAAATAAAACTTCCTAATCATTCCCTAAATGTCCTGTTTTTCATGCATTCCCTGGATCTCCTGATTCTCCGTATTCCTAGATCGCCTGAATCTCTTGTATCAATGTCCTGTACTCCTGTATTTCACGTATTCCCCAAATCTCCTGAATCCCACATATTCCCCGTCTCATCAGGCTCAATCCATCCCTACTTACTCTCCTCCCGCTCCTCCATCGCAAAATCCGGCTTTTCTCCAGCTTCATAAGCACTCAATATAGACTCCAACAAACCTGGAAATCTTGCGTTAAGATCCTCAGTCCGCAGCGATAGTATGCGCTGTGTTCCTTGAACCCGCGTAAAGACGACCCCTGACTCGCGCAACGTACGGGCATGGTGAGACATGGTGGATTTGGCGATTGGAACGTTGAAGCCGTTGCAAGCCTGTTCTCGTATTCTATGAATATCCGATACGATATGTAAGCGAATCGGATCGCTGAGCGCATGCAATACGGAAGCAAGCTGAATGTCCTTACGGTCCGGATGAAATAGTATTTTCATGGATGATTATCCCCTTTGTCCTACTTTTAATGCCAAAAAAATATTGGTGTTCCTAATTGCATTTTATATCAACGCATGCTATATTTCAATTGTTCGTAAGTAATCGAACTATTAAACAATAATAAAAGGAGTGCTTCGCACATGACTTCTGTAAATAACCTTCCCGTGGAAGCCTCCGCTCCGGAAGCGACTCTTCCACGGGAAGGCCTGCTGACTCTGCTGTTCAGCATTGCTGTGGTTCTCGTCATTATGAATACAGCCATGTTCAATCTGGCACTGCCTGATGTAACCGAAGCCTTCGGCATTACAGCTGCATCCGCTTCTTGGATTGTTACCGGGTATTCCATTATGTTTTCGATTGCCTCAATCACATACAGTCGGCTCTCTGATTTTCTGCCGATCCGCCGCCTACAGGTGATAGGCCTGTTGACGCTGGGCTTTGCGGCTGTTGCCGGCTTTTTCAGCACCAACTTTATCTTTCTGCTTATCGTGCGCATTCTACAAGCGTCGGGCGCGGGCGCAGTAATGTCCTTATCTCTTGTCCTGTTTACCCGCTATGTCCCGCAAGCCCGTCGCGGCAAAGCCATGGCGACGATTATGTCAGCCGTTTCACTCGGTCTAGGGCTTGGACCGGTGGCGGGCGGAGCCATCGTCGAATATCTCGGCTGGATCTGGTTGTTCGCTGTAACGGCAGCTATTTTGCTTCTCGTACCGTTGTTCCTTATCCTGCTGCCTAAAGAGGTGCCCACCCGAGGCTCCTTCGATGTGCTTGGTGGGCTGCTCTTGGGCGTCGGCACCACCGGTCTGCTGCTGTTCCTGACTAGTGGGCGATGGGTGGCCTTGGTCGCCGGACTTGTCGCTATCGCTTTATTTGTTGGCCGCATCCGCAGCACGCCCGACCCATTTGTAATGCCCGCGCTTTTCCGTAACCGCTCATATCTCGTGCTGGCGGTGGTCGGAATCGCCTCCTATCTGTGCAGCTTCGCCACCTTGTTCCTGCTGCCACAGATTTTGACTCATCGCTTTGGCTTCAGTGCAAGTCATGCCGGGCTTGTGATCTTTCCAGGCTCGCTGCTCGCCATCTTTGTCTCCCGCTCCGTCNNAAATGCCGGGATATTGCGCTTCGCTCCACTGCTAGTGCTGACCGCTACAGTCCTGTTCACTTTCTTTGCTGGGCGGTCCTGGATTGCCGTCATGCTCATCTATATGATTATGAATCTTGCCTTCACGACGCTGTCCAGTAGTGTATCCAATGAAATCTCTCGGATTCTGCCTTCCTCACAAATCGGCTCCGGGATGGGACTGTTCCAGCTGCTGCAATTCTTTAGCGGCGCCTTCAGCGTGGCTATGGTCGCAAGCGCACTGGAATGGCAGCGCGGACTGCCGCTCTCAACAGCCTACTCCAACATTTACTGGGGACTCTCTATTGCAGCGCTGATTGCCATCATATCAGCCATTGTCTACCGCCGGAACAACCGAGGTAGCTCACTGGCCAACATGGCGGACGCAGCAGATGCATAAGATTAATCCAATGTCGTCATATATTATTCCACGCAAAAACACCCTGCGGCCCATTTCCGGGACTGCAAGGTGTTTTTTTATAAGTCTTAACGGCCCTTTAGACCACCAGATATTCAGCATTCTTCTCACATTGGGTGCACTTTGCCGGCGGATCCCAGTCAGAGAATTCCGTTTCTTTTAAATCCACTACATCTGGTGCATCTTCGTACTCGTCCACAAACAAATCAATCGCTAATTCTACATGTTCTTTACATACTACATACATTCAACCAAGCATCCCTTTCTGTGCCGCTACGGCCTAATACTCCTTCTATTGTTCTACCATACTTCCCACGAAAAAGGAACTCCTATCTGCCCATTCCAGCGATCTATTCATCCATTGTCTATATTCTTGCCTTACATCAAAAAAAGATTCCTCCCACCCCAAGTGGGCAAAAGGAATCTCATCACTCATATCTCTCTATCTTCTCTAAATGTTATCTTAAACTCTCCATCCTACCCTAGAAACTCCACCGGACGATCCAGCTCGTACAATCTGCGGTAACGCGGTTCTTTTTCCATCAGCTCCGCATGAGTGCCGCGCATTTCTACCGAGCCATTTTCCATAAATATCACTTCATCCATCTGCTCCGCACCGACCAAATGATGCGTTACCCAGATCAGCGATTTACCTTTCATGGCTTCAAACATCGTCTTCAAAAGATCACGCTCCGTACGCGGATCCAGCCCTACAGTCGGCTCATCAAGAATGACAACAGGTGTATTTTGCAGCAAAATACGAGCTAACGCGATCCGCTGACGCTCTCCACCGGAGAAACGTTGCCCCGCTTCACGGACAAAGGTATCATATCCATCTGGCAACGAAGAGATCAATGTATCCATTTTGGCTAATGCCCCAGCTTCTTTGATCGCTTGTTCCGAAGCCTTCGGATCACCCATACGAATATTGTTCGCTACCGTAGTGTCAAATAAGTGTGGGCTCTGATTTAACACCGCTATAATAGAAGGTATATGCTCGCCATAGGCAGCAGCAGCGATTCCATTAATATTAGCGGAACCTACGGAAGGCTCAATCACACCTTGAATGGCCTTTAATAACGTCGATTTACCTGCACCACTTCGGCCGATGATCGCAATCTTTTTACCTTGTGGAATATCGAGGCTTAGATCGCGAACCGACCAGTTAACCTCTGATCCATAGCGATAACCTAGGTTCTCCAGCTTAATGTGAGCACTCTTCATCGCCTGAGGTAGAGCATCAACTACAGATGCTTTTTCAGACACTATGTTCTGCTCAGATCCGTCTACACCAGACAATCGCTCCAAGGAGTTACGGTACTGCGGAATTTTCTCTACCGCTTCGGAAACTGGCAAAAAGGCATCTGCCACAGGAAATACAACCAAAACAAACGCTGCAATCAATGTACCTGCAATAGCACCATCCGCAAACTCTCCAGCAGCCCAATATACCATAGAAAGCACGCCAATCCCAATTACTGCTTGCCCAATGAATGTACGAAGACGTGCCCAACTGCGCAGCGCTGCATCGGTTTTGGCTACTTTCCTCTCATCTGCTTCATAAGTCTCTACGAACTGGCTTTGCCGTCCACTAATGACCCAGTCACCCATGCCGAGTACGGCGTCTGTAAGCTTTTGATAGAGACGATTACGCTCTACTTTGACTTCACGTTGGCGCTTCTGTGTGAACAACAGAGATAAGAAAGGCAACACCACTACTAACACCAAGATATACAGAGCCATCAACAGCGCAAAACCGATATCAAAAGTCCCCAACGCAATCACTGCCGCTCCATAGATCAGCAAAGCAATGACACTTGGAAATACGGTGCGCAGATATACATTTTGCAAATATTCAATGTCATCCGCTAGCATCCCGAGAATATCCCCGGTACGGAAACGCGATGACAGGAACAAAGCCTGTGGCTCCAAAATATTGTACAAACGCACACGCATCTTAGAAAGAATCCGCAAAATAGTGTCATGCCCAACTAGACGTTCCACATAATGAATTACAGCCCGACTCGTTCCGAACGTACGCACACCTACAATCGGTACATAGATCATTAGGATATTTTCGACGGGTGTAGACGCTTTGGAGATCAGAAATCCTGAGGTATACATTAATGATGAGGCTGTAAAAATCGTCAACGCCCCAAGCACGATAATAAGCACAAAACGCCAAAAATACGACGATACATACGGAGCAAACCATCCTTCACGTTTCAATGGATTCCCTCCAATTGCGACCCAATCAACTCATAATACGCACCCTTACGAGCAAGCAACTCCTGATGGGTACCGATTTCTGCCACTTGTCCTTGCTTCATTACTACAATAACGCCCATATCGAGCATCCAGTGCAGGCGATGTGTGGCTAGAAAGACCAGCTTTCCTTCAAAAAGAGGCACCATCGTCTCCTTCAGCTCATATTCCGTTTCAATATCCAAATGTGCCGTTGGCTCGTCTAATAACATAATCGGACGACTGCTGAGCAAGGCCCGGGCTAAGGCTACCCGCTGCTCCTGTCCACCACTGAATGAACGACCACCGCTACCAATCATCTCATGAAGGCCATTCGGAAGAGTATCCACTAGCTGAGATAATCCAGTAGCCTTCACTGCAGCAGCCACTGCTTCCATAGAAGCCTCAGGGTAATAGAAGCGAATATTATCTGCTAACGTACCACTAAAAATATAAGGGCGCTGCGGGATATACGAGGTCTGTTTTCGCCAAGCCTCATCCGTTAAGGCGCTAACCGATGTACCGTTAACTGTGATATTTCCTGAAGTAGGGTGCAAGAAGCCCCCTAATATATCGACTAATGTAGATTTACCGGCTCCACTCTCTCCGATAATTCCAATTTTGCTGGCCCCTTTAAATTGCAGGTTCACCGCTTCCAGCGAAGAAAGACCCGCTTCCTCGTATTTCACACTGACATCCTTTAATGTAAGTTGGCTATTTTCATGCCAAGTGAATATTTCTTGTGATGTTTTCGATGCAGGACCCACTACTTCAGCTTTTACTTCATCCTGGTCTATAATGCTCTTCATCGCCTCAGCAGCTTCCTTACCATCCAAAGTAGCATGGAAATCCGAACCCACCAGTCTTACAGGCAAGAAATATTCCGGAGCCAAGATCAGAATGGTTAAGCCCGTAACAAGCGTCATCTGATCGTTCACCAGCCGCAAACCAAGGCTTACCGCTACGGAAGCAACCGATAACATCGTAAAGAAGTCTAGCGCGAACGAAGACAAAAAGGCCACTCGCAATGTACGCATCGTCGCAGAGCGATATCGATCGCTGACGGTCGCAATACTCGTGCTATGACTACGACTGCGACCCAGGAATTTCAGCGTTTCTAGCCCACGGAGGGAGTCTACGAAATGATTAGATAATGTGCGATAAGATTTCAGCTGACGGTCCATCTGCTTACGAGCTGTCATCCCGATCAAGATCATAAAAACAATAATAATCGGCATGGTGATCGTAAGAATAATCCCACTCGCGGTATCCATCGTGTAGATATAAATAAGCACCAGAATCGGTGTAATTGTCATCCCTACCATTCTAGGGATAATCGCTTCCAAATATGTGCGGAACTTTGTTACGCCTTCCAGCACTAGTGTGACAAGATCCCCGGTTCCACGCCCGCCCACCATTCTGGGTCCAAGCTGGAAGAGCTTATCCATCATTTCCCTCCGCATGTTGCTGCCCGTTGCTTCCGCAAAGCGGTAAGAGACACGGCTCATCAGCATGGCGCAAGCATGGCGCACTAGAAATGCAAGAAGGAACAATAGCGCAGTGCCCCATTGTTCCTTCAGAGGTTCTCCCGCAAATAGCGCAGAGATGACTTCTGCCAACCATTTGGCCAGCAGAAGTATGGACAAGCTTTGCACCAGGGTAAGGAGGCCGACGATCAGAAAGACCGGCTTAACTCCTTTATACCCAAGCAAATTTTTATCCATTAGTATTCAAGATGCTCCTTCTCGTGAACCCGTTTATGAAAGACAAAGTAACTCCAAATTTGATATCCCAAGACGAACGGAAGGATGGTCAGTGCCACAATCGTCATTACCTTCAAAGAGTAATGTCCCGAAGCCGCATTGGTGATCGTCAAATTAAAGGCTTGATCGATAGAACTAATCATAACACGTGGGAATAATCCTACAAAGATAGAAGTTACCGACAACGCCATTACTGCTCCTGTCATTCCAAAAGCGTAGCCATCTTTCTTCTTCGTCATGAAATAACCCGATAGCACAAAAGCGATAATTCCAAGCGCTACAATAATCATAAGAACCGTACCGCGTTGTTCAAATATATCCGTCATGTAATAAGTCATTACTACGAACGCAAGCAGTAGAGCCGCAAGTGGCCAAAGCAATCTTTTTGCCATCTTCCGAGCGCGAGCTTGTAAGTCACCTACTGTGCGAAGGGTTGTAAACATCAATCCATGTACCAAGCAAAGAAGAACTACCGTAAGGCCTGCTACTACAGTATACACATTCACGATATCTGTGAAACCTGCGTACATTTGCTTATCGGCATCGATAGGCAAACCTTTAATAAAGCTGGCGAATACTACAGCAAGGAGGAACGGTGGAAGGAAGCTTCCAATAAAGATACAAGCATCCCAAGTTCTTTTCCAAGCTACAGCA
>DJUJ01000212.1:42583-54795 GCA_002438345.1 Paenibacillus sp. UBA6285 | reverse complement strand
TAGCGAGAATTTGTGTTTCCATCCCTACGCCGAAATCAAAACCTTCCAGGAAGAAGAACCCTATAAACAGAACTGCAATCAGCACAAACCACAATTCATTAAGAGATATCATTGGGCGCCCTCCTCATTATATGGATCATGCGAATCTCCGTGATCGTTATCCATCGCATAAGGACCTTTTTTAATTACTTTCATAAACAAACCAATCATTACTAATCCGAGAATTGCGTAAATCGTTGTAAAAGAAATAACAGAGAATAGAACCTGACCACTCGTAATATTAGGCGATACACTGTCTTCCGTTGTCATTAGTCCGAATACCGTCCATGGCTGACGCCCGAATTCGGTCATGACCCAACCAGCTGTATTCGCGATTGGAGGAAGCAGTATTCCCCATAACATAAACCGCATAAACCAAGTGTTTGGACGGTCCATTTTTTTGCGCCACATTAAGTACATAGCGTACATACCCAGTACAATCATTAATGTTCCTGCTAGAACCATGATCCGGAAACTCCAGAATGTCGTACGTACAGGTGGAATATAGTCACCGGGGCCATAGGCTTGCTCATACTCAGCTTGCAGTTCAAGCATACCTTTAACTTCACCGGAAAATTTACTGTATGAAAGGAAGCTCAGCATATACGGAATTTGAAATTCTCCAGTACTTTCTTGCTTCTCAGGATCAATGTTTGCCCATACGGTCCAAGGTGCTGGGTCACCACTCTTACCCCACAGTCCTTCGGAAGCCGCCATCTTCATAGGTTGAGTCTCAACCAAATACTGTGCTTGCGCATGGCCTGCCACGGCTACACCAATAGAAGAAATAATACCTACGATCGCTGCAATTTGAAAAGATTTCTTAAAGAAAGAGACATCTTGTTTCTTCAATATCTTATACGCACTAATACCCGTTACGAGGAAGGCGCCTGTTGCATACGCAGCAAGAACCGTGTGCGGGAATTCAACCAACAATTGTCCGTTCGTAATAAGCGCGAAGAAATCGTTCATTTCTGCACGGCCATTATTAATCGCAAATCCCACAGGATGCTGCATAAAGGAGTTCGCTGCTAGGATCCAGAAAGCGGATAACATCGTACCGAATGCTACCAGCCAGATGGACATCAAATGTACTCTTTTGGACACCTTGTCCCAGCCGAATATCCAGATTCCAATAAAAGTAGACTCCAGAAAAAAGGCTGCCAGTGCTTCAACTGCAAGTGGAGCCCCGAATACATCACCAACAAAACGTGAATAATCAGACCAGTTCATCCCGAACTGAAATTCCTGCAATATCCCTGTAACTACCCCTACTGCAAAATTGATGAGGAATAGCTTTCCCCAGAACTGCGCCATTTTTTTGTACTCTTCATTGCCTTTTCTAACGTACATTGTCTCCATGATCGCAATCAAGAGCGCTAGTCCGATTGATACCGGTACAAAGAAATAGTGGAATATTGTCGTCGACGCAAATTGTATACGCGACAGCATTACTGTATCCATATTTTTCCCTTCCTTCTCCCCTTTTCGTTAATTATATTCTGTCAAAAATTTAATCTTTTATGTGTGATAAATGTCACACAAAGAGGTCCATTTAACGGTGAAATTCAAATGATTTGTGACAAAAATCACAATTTGCGATAAAAAAAGCAAAAAAAATAAGACGGTTTGACCGTCTTGGAGTTGTTCAGCGCTCTATAAAAAGCTTGACTCATAAAGGCATTGGTTAGGTAATGGAAATACCCTTCTTCAGCGATTTGAGATCGCCATTCGAATTAAGCAATTGTGGTAGCATCTTCGTGCTGCGAACCATTGGAGAGTCACATAGACGGCAAGAAGGCGCATGTTCAAATGCGAAATTATCCCTCATCCATCCGTTACATCCATCATTGGTACACGCCCAAATCGCGGTATTTTCTTCCGGTATTTCTTCCAAAGGTTTCTTCCGGTAGTTCATTGCCGTTCCTCCCATCCTGTAAGTCAATAGTGACTAACTAGATATAAAAAGACCGTCCCAACTTTCACAAGCTGGGACGGTTTCTTCTATTATTNNACGCGTTGGCCTTCGTCCAAAGTTTTGAAGCCGTCGCCAGTGATTGCGCTGAAGTGAACGAATACGTCGCTTCCGCCTTCAACTTCGATAAATCCGAATCCTTTTTCTGCGTTGAACCATTTAACTGTACCTGTTTGCATGTGTGTTACCTCCACAAATTTAAATTAATATGTTCTTTTTATCTTCAAACAAAGAAAAAATTCACACATTGAAAAAGGTTGTATTACCAAATATAACAGCCCTTTTCAATGTGAAAATTAGGGACTAAATGTATGATTGATATCATATTACCACACCTGATTAGCAAAGGCAAGCAAGCATACTAATTTATCCGGTTCTACCCTAATAAGTATTACCTTCCAATGTAAGGGTTGCCAGTCAGGTCAAAATTCATTAAATAAGCTTACTTTTGCCATATTTATCAACATTTTAGAAGAACCAGATTCCCGATAGCGATACAAAGTACCGCTATCTCAGGAAGGTCTCCCTTCAAAACGAAGGGGTAGTCCGCTCTACTTGTCATTACTGCTATATCATTATATGCCGACTTCCAGCATATTATTCCTCTGGTTTTTCAAGAAGTTTAACCGTCGTTTGATTGATTTTCCCATTTCGGTAGTAGGTAATCTTCAGATCCTCACCAATCTTCGTATGATTATATAAATACTTGCGAAGGGAAAGCGTAGATATAATAGGTTCATCATTAAATTTCGTAATTACATCATTGAACTGCAGTCCGGCTTCCTTTGCAGGTCCAACAGCATCCAGAACGACTACTCCATCCTTAACATTGTTCGGTAGGTTCAGGTCGCTCCGTTGATCCTCTGCGAGAGGAACGTACGGATTGTTTAAATCCACAGAATATACACCTAAGTAGGAACGGGCAATACGCCCTTTCTCAGCCAGTTCATTGGCGGTATCTATCACATGGTTGGCTGGAATAGCAAAACCCAAACCCTCTACACCTGCATCGGAGATTTTCATTGTGTTAATGCCAATGACTTTACCATCCAGATCAACAAGCGCGCCGCCACTATTTCCTTCATTAATTGCCGCATCGGTCTGAATGACCTCTTGTTCCCAATCATATACTCCGTCCTGATTTAGTGAAACGGGAACCTTCCGTTCGGTATAACTGACAATGCCTGAAGTCAATGTGTCTCCAAGTCCTAACGGGTTACCGATGGCAATGACCGTTTCACCTAGGCGAAGCTTAGAGGAATCCCCGAGTTGTGCAATCGTATTGATGCCCTTGGCATCAATGGAGAGAACCGCGATGTCGCTCACTTTATCCGTTCCAACGAGTGTAGCTTTACGTGTCTCGCCATCCACTGTAACGATTTCGAGATTGCTGGAGTTTTCAATGACATGGTTATTGGTAATGATAAATGCTTTATTATCTACCTTTTTATAAATCACTCCAGAGCCTAATGCTGACTCATTCAGAATGTCCAATTCTTTATTATCTTCTTTATGATTGATAATACTTACTACTGCAGGACGAACCGTAGCAGCCGCTTGAATGATCCGGTCAAATGGATCACTGCTTGGGGCAACCTCCCCAGTTGTTACTACCGACTTCGGGGCAGTCTCGTGGCTCATTTGGCCTGTAAGCACACTGAATAAAAACACTGCCACGACAGCACTGATTAAGGAGCAGACGGCGGATATTTGCCAAGTTGACAAACCCTTGCGCGATCTTCGCACAGAATGTTTGCGGTTAGCAAATGATCCCTTTGATGCTTCATCCCCTCTGGACCGCGATACTTTAGTTGAATAGAAATCGTCATCAAACAATCCCACCGAAAATCTCCCCCTTCTATTGCCAAGCGTTCACAGTATCTAAAACCTGAACCTATAGCAACTACGTCCCAAGAAGAAACGACGTTGTCGTCCTTTATTAATGACAACCGTTTCTCGTAGAAATATAAGAACGTATAGGTGCAAAACTTATATGTTCTTATATTTGAGCATATACCTCTGCAACCATTAGACTCCAACAATCACTAAAAAGTTTCACTTTATCCATTAATCCCACAATAGTTTCAGTTTATCGAAAGAATATTAGAATCTTTCAATATATCTTCTCTACTAGGAATATTTTGTAACTTAAAAGACTACAATAATAGAAATGATCCTTAAATTAAGGCTTTGCCCATCATGTTTATAATTGTATCACAGGCAACCCCCAATTCGTGATTTTCCTAAGGTAAAAAGCCTGCGAAATTTTTACAACTTCAGTTCTGCTTTTACTATATGAGGAGGTATAATTATGAATTCTTTTTCCACAAGTATGGATCTGGTTGAGTTTATCGGTAAGCTTGGTGATTTGAAGGATGAACACTATCATATGACCCTTGCCTTCAGCGCTATGATCGAATTAATGATCGACAAAGGTCTGATCTCCCGCCAAGAACTAGAGCGAAAGACTGCCGAACTGGACCAGCTTATGACAACTGGCTCAGCTTATCCCATGGCGTAGGTTGATCATAATACGTATCACAAAGCTTAAACTCGCTATCCTTGAAGAAACAGCCCCGATCCTCCATCGCGCAACGTACCGACATTTTAGCCAAATCCATCATATTATGATCCCGGCTTAAATGCGCCAAATAGGTACGCTTGGTCCGTCCTGTGAGAATTTCACTAAGTGCTG
This sequence comes from Paenibacillus sp. UBA6285, assembly GCA_002438345.1. Taxonomy (GTDB): domain Bacteria; phylum Bacillota; class Bacilli; order Paenibacillales; family Paenibacillaceae; genus Paenibacillus_AQ. The sequence continues at coordinate 50,086 of DJUJ01000212.1, read as the reverse complement.
CCCCGGCTGCATCATTAGAAAGGTGACCCATATCGCCAAGTATGCGTCGTTTCGTATTCCATGGATAACGCCCCATCCTCAGCATTTCGATATCATGATTCGCTTCCAACACCAATACATCCGCATCTGAAATCGCACGTCTTACCTTGTCGCTAACATACCCCAGGTCTGTAGCTACACACAGCTTTTCTTTCCCATCATAAAAGTTGTAACCCACTGGCTCCGCCGCGTCATGAGAAATCGCAAATGATTCTACTCGTAGACTGCCAAAATCCCTATGCTGTCCCGACTCCATTATGATTCGGTTATAGTCGGGTATTTTCCCAATGCCTTTCTCAATGGCTCCCCAGGTATTGGTGTTTGCATAGATCGGAAGATCGTATTTACGGGCCATTGCCCCGAGTCCCTTGATATGATCGGAATGCTCATGTGTGACTAGAATCCCGTCTATATCATTACCCGTTAGCTCGCGCATGGCCAACAGCTCATCGATCCGCTTGGCACTTAGGCCCGCTTCAATCATAAGTGTTGTCTCCCCGTTCCGTACCACCGTTACATTCCCGGTAGAACCACTGGACAGTACTGTAAATGAAATCCCCATTTTCCTTACTCCTTCTACTCTGTTGTCTTGGGACTGATAATGTCCGCACTAATAGCATCCACATAATAGGCATTGCCGTTCTCCAGCATGAACCGCCACATCGGCGACGCTACCTGACTTTCGGAATTGAACAGCTCACCATAATAACCAAGCTCAATCTCCTTCACTACGGAGTCTGCCGGAAAATACTTTTCAATTAAACTACTAAGCGCCTGCGATGCCGGAAGTACCTTCTGTTCCTTATCGCTACTGCTTGCCCCTATTTCAATCTTCGGCCAGCGGTAAGCTACAATCTTCTGATCACTGTTAATCAGCTCTAGTCTAACTCGGAATAGCGACCACTGGTTCTGAACCAGCGGATGAAGAACGAACTTCCCAACTTCACTTTCTTGTGAATCGAAGCGATAATTTGCGATGTCCGGAATTTGACTCTCAAGCGCCTTGCTAAGGTCGGTGAATGAAGAATAGATCAGCTTGCTGTCTATAGGAACATCTAATTTAATGGGTGGTTCATTCTGCTCTTCTGCAGAATATCGATAAGTTATATTAGGAAGTTGCGGGGTAGACGCTGGAATCGGACACAACACACGGATCCCTTTCTGCTCCATTACCGCTTGGGTTTCTTCGGACAGGGAAGTGAAATCGAGATTGGCACTAACCTGATCGCGCAAATCAATCCACAGCTGATAACATAGCAGCAGATTTAGACCTAAAAAGGCGCAAATCAGTACATTTTTGGCTCTTCCCCAATCCATACCCTTACCTCCTAAATGTTATTTCAACCACTTGTAAATTAATTTAAAGTAAGAACACTGCCGTCAATAAGTGTAACCTTCCAGACTGGGAGCAGTTGCAGCTTATCTTCTTTCACTACAGGTACATACGCAGGCGTCAAATCCTTCACTGCCGAAGTTTTGCTGACCAAAGACAATTGATTCTCTAGCTCTGCGCCCCCAGATAGCTCTACTATTTTTTTCTGTGCTTTACTCTCATCCATATAGATTAATGAGCGTTCATAAGAAGATACGGTACCCTGCTGCAATTCCAGATTAATTACGCCATACTGCAACTGCGAATTACTCATGATCGGATAGGAGCCATAAGGATAGGAGCCATAATATTGTTGAAAAGAGACCTTTCTGTCCTGTCTCCCCTCCTCGGTGGCTTCAAGACGATAAGTCCCATTCCATCCACCATGCTGGTTCACAAATTCTACGGCTTCCAGCGCATCCTTGGCAGGTGTACTTTCTCCAGCTGGAAGTGCGGCAGGATCGCTATAGCTCATCCAGTTTCGTTCCTTATCGACCTGAAGACTCCGTTTGCTGTCTGTATAAATCTCCGAGCCATTTTTCTCGCGAATATATCTGGTGCTTCCAACATCAAAGAAAAGATTGTTCTGCATCTGTTCTAGGGTATACATGCCTGAAGGCATCTCAACCTGAACCAGAGAAATCTTGCTGTCTGGCACATAATAATCTCCGCCTACTGCCTTGTAAGGCGTCCAGTTCTTGCCGAAATCCACATGCTGCTGTACGTCTTGAACAGTTAAATCCGCTTTTGCCGCTTCATATATAATGTCGCCTCTCGTACTGAAGAAAATGGCATGCGCTTTGGAGTCATTCTTAATGTTGTAGATCCAAATGCGATCAATGCTTTCTCCTTCAAATAGGGAATCAGGCGACAACTGCATGACTCGTTGCAATAACGTTACCGGAATGCCCGCTCCGAACGAAAGCTCAATACCCGGATTCTCATTGCGAATCTTGTCCCAGTCATAATCCTGTACCGAGTGCCGCTGGAAGCTTTCAAATCCGCGCCCTTTTAACCGATTCATAATCAGGCTATAGAACGTTGAGTCCGGATAAAAAAGGGTATGCTTGCCTTCACCCATATGGATGATCATTTTGTCAGGGTATAACAGATTCTCGACCTTTTCTTCTGGTCCCATATTATCTGTCTTCACATACAGATTCTCGGAGAGTACAGCAGAGTCTGCACCGGGCAGGCGATAAATCAAATAATAACTCTCAACAAGACTTCCCAGCACGAGCAAGGCTAGAATCCATGACTTCAATCTCTCCTTCATGCCTCACTCCCCCTTTGCTCATTCAGAGGTAGCGTAAAGGTTACCTTAGAGCCTTCATTAAGCTCGGATTGCAGGGAAATAGAGCCTCCATGTGCTTTCACAATTTCCCGGGCAATGGAAAGACCCAGTCCGGTGCCTCCCATATTTCGTGAACGCGCCTTATCCACCCGATAAAAACGTTCGAAGATCCGCTCGATGTCTTTCTTCGGAATACCAATCCCGGAATCACGTACAGAAATGGAGAGCATTCCATCCTCATTCTTCAAGGCTTCCAATTCAATCGTACCGCCTTCTGGCGTATATTTTAGCGCATTCGAGACTAGATTCCCCAGAACTTGATCGATTTGATCCCGATCAAGCCATGCTGTGTTAACATCCCTACGGACCCGTGTGCTAATATCGATACGTTTCTGCCGAATCTGAAAAGAAAAGCGGTCTGCTACATCCTCGAGCATCTCGGTAATATCCGTCTGCTGAATTCTGAGAAGTGCCTCCTTGGAATCCAGACGCGAAAGATGCAATAGATCCGTAACCAGACGAATCATACGCTCGGTTTCGTTACGAATAACCCCTACAAATCGAACCGCTAACTGTGGATCCTCAAGCGCTCCATCATCGAGTGCCTCCACATAACTCTTAATTGTTGTAAGTGGTGTTCTTAGCTCATGCGAAACGTTCGCTACGAACTCTCGGCGTGATTCCTCCAAGTTCTCTTGCTCAGTTACATCCTGCAGTACAGCAATGGTACCGGCAATCCCACCTTCACGGCGATGAATCGGAGTAAACGTAACTCTCACGATATTAGGNNTCCACCCATATGTGTCAAATGAAGCATTGCGGACTGGGCATTTCCTTTAGCCAAGGAACCACTCTGCTCATAGTCAAGACCTAGCAATTTATCCAGTGGAGCACCTTCCGGCAACGGACCTTCTGTTCCCAGCATAAGTGCTGCTCGAAGGTTCATAAGAATGACTACCCCATTCTCATCCGTGGCTACCACACCGTCGCTCATGTTCGTCAGAATAGAGGTGAGCTTCTCTTTCTCTTCCTCATTCTGAGAGAGCGCCTCACGCAATCTGCCGGTCATATAATTGAATGCCTGACTGAGTTGTCCAATTTCATCGTCANNGGCATTTTTCGATTGAACCGACCCTCAGCAACAGCTGTTGCATGCCTAGTCATTTCTTTAATCGGCTGCGTAATGGTGTGTGCAAGAATAACACATAGAACAACTGTCAGTGCTAAGGCTAACAGCAAGCCTGAAATGAATACACTGTTAATCCTGCCCATGGTTGCATATAAATCTTTCATATCAGCAGCAATATAAATTGCCCCTACTACCTTGTCACCGGAGAGCACCGGCTTGGCCACAACCTTTTTACGCACATTATCATCGGCAATAATATATTCTTCATTATCGCTGATCCCCTGCAAGGCACGATTCACTACGGTCTGAGTGTTGCGCTGTCCGACATAGTCATTCTGCGAGGGCACGGAGGTGGTAATGATTTTGCCACTAGCATCAAGCACTTGAATCTCGGCCCCGTTAATGTACAGATTATTGACCATACCACGCAGACTTTCCACAGCCGTTTCCTCGTCCGCGGTACCAGCCTCACTACCAAATTTATCAGCAGTCAGGATGGATAGCATCTCCGCACGTGCTTTAAGATCCTTCGTGAAGTTATCCGTTAACGAGTTCTTCATCGAGCTGACAAAATAGACTCCAATTAACTGCATAGCAATCAGAATCAGCAGCACATAAATAATAATAAGCTTTGCCTGAATTGTCCGGAAAAAGGACCACCACTTCATCACAGTCCTCCGCTTTTAGGGCTATGCATCNNAAGTCCGCGCCGAGTATAAATATATTCGGGCTTGCTGGGATTCTCCTCAATTTTCTCTCTTAGACGACGGATCGTCACGTCTACGGTCCGCACATCGCCGAAATACTCGAATCCCCACACGGCCTGCAGTAAATGCTCCCGGGTCATCACCTTACCCGCATGTTTAATCATATAGTAGAGCAACTCATATTCTCGATGGGTCAAATCAAGCGGCTCCCCACCCTTATATACCAGATACATATCTGTATCAATAAATAGATCAAAATGGTAAATACCCTGTCTGGTCTCTGCAGGTTCATTCGCCATTCCCGGCGGTGACGGTTTGTGCTGTCTCCGCATTTGGGCTTTAACTCTGGCGAGTAGCTCACGTGTACTAAAAGGTTTGGTCACATAGTCATCCGCACCAAGCTCTAGACCAAGCACCTTATCAATCTCTCCGTCTTTGGCAGTAAGCATAATGATAGGAATGTCCAAGTGCGCAGAACGAACCTCACGACAAACATCCATCCCGTCCTTACCAGGCAGCATAAGATCAAGCAGCATAAGATCAGGCTTTCTGGACAATGCCAGTTCCACTGCACTGTTACCATCAAAAGCACAAATAACCTCGTAGCCTTCTTTTTCTAGATTAAACTTCAATATATCAGCAATAGGCTGTTCATCGTCTACTACCAGAATCGTTCCCATCTGCATGTCTCAGCTTCACCTTCCTATCCCTACTTAAAGATCATTCCTTTATTTTAACATACCTGTCTTACCGTCACATCCTACGAAATAAGGAATCGGTTTCCCCAGCAAAAAGAACCAGCTTTATCGTCATTCATATATCAAAAAAAATAAAAACCGCTCGAGTTTAATCGAGCAGTTGAGGTTAACGTATGAATTATTGCAAATACTTCATTGGATTTACTGCAGTGCCATTCTTCCGAATCTCAAAATGCAGATGTGTTCCCGTCGAACGTCCAGTGTTGCCCATTACGCCAATCTTGGCGCCTTGCTCCAAGCGCTGTCCCGTAGAGACTGAGATGCTATTTAAGTGACCGTAATAAGTCTCGTATCCGTTACGATGATCCACGATAGCCACATTTCCATATCCACTCTTCACACCTGCGAAGACTACGGTTCCGGCATCAGCGGCTTTTATGGTCCGGTTGCCAGATACCATATCTATACCCTTATGGGCACGGCTCCAGCGTTCTCCGAAACTGCTAGTAAGTGTTGCTCCGCTTACTGGCCAACTGAACATGCCCGTTCCTTCACCAACTACCTTCGTACCCCGATAAACCACTTCAGGGAGCGAAGATTGTATAACCGTCTGGCCCAACCACTCTTCTTGTACGACCATTCCATTCTTCTTCGTTAAACGATATTGCATTTCTTTAAGGCCAGTTTGCCCTGGACGAACAACCTTGCTTTTGCCTGCCGGTAACTGGTCGCTTTTGCGTACGATCAATTCGGGCTCAGTAACCACCTGCTCTGACACTTGTTCCACAGTAACAACTGTAACATCTGGCTGTGGTACCTTCAGCTTCAGCGTATCCCCAATCTTCAACGTTAGCTCTTTCACATCGGGGTTGTTACTATAAATCTCTTTTTGTATAATTTCAAACCGTTTGGCAATCCCCGAAATCGTATCGCCCTCTTGAACGGTATAAAGAAGTGGCGCCTCTTTGCCCTCGGTAAGTGTCTTGACCGCTTCCGCCACATCCAGCACTTTATTAGGATCTGTTTTTACAGGAACAATAGAGACCTCTTCACTAATCTTGACTGATTCCACTTGTTTAGCAGCTTTTGCTTTCGCCTTCGCAGCACTTGAACTTGAGGCAGCGGTTCTTGTGAGCTTACTAGCTGTTGCTACTTCAGTTTGCGGAACATAATGATTCTTTACCCCTTCAAGTACCGCATTTGCGGTCTGTTGATCCTTAACAATGCCAACGGCCTTGCCATCTACCATTAATTGTACACCTACGGCATAGGCCTTCAGCATACTATCTAATTTACTAAGCGTCGCTTCACTATCAACTTCTGGTTTGTACGCTTTCTGCTGTTTAATCGTAATGCCTTCTGTCTGAAGTACCATCGCTCTATCAGGATACTTGTCCTGATATTCCTGTTGCTTCTTATCGTACAGCTGGTTAAGCTGTGCCTGATCGTTAAGCTTCCCGATCTCCTTACTCTTTACCACCACTTGATAGTAGGTTTCAGTATTGGCTGCTACATACTTTTTCTCTGCACCAATCAACACAGTGGTTAGAAGTACCAGGCCAACAGCTCCCAAAATCCAAGAGCGCCGGAATCTACGAGTACCTTTTTCTTGATGAAAGTGTGTGGAGTCGTGATCGAAATTGTGGCTCTGCTGAACATCTGCTCCGGATTCTGCCTTGTGATTATCCTGCAGTTTCCCCACCCGGCGCATGAACTTAAATCCCTTCATGAAACTCTCCCTTTCAGTCCGCTCTGTCATCCGATATGAGCGGCCAAGCTAGTTGTACGATCTCGATTATATAGATTACGACCATGAATATTTCTGCTTATCCTAGTTCTAAATTCCTGCTTCTAATGGACCCTCAAAAAGGTTACAAGAGGTTACAAAAAATTAACCGTTTGGCGTCCTTGTCTAATGTACCATAGCTGAGCGAAAAATTTCAACTTTGTACACATAAAAAAACCCACGAAAAACGCGGGTTTTTTGCGCAAATATGAAATTTCAACCTTTTTCTTGTGTCTATAAAGTGACAATCACTATCGTCACTGCGGAGTTCCTGTAGTTGGTGTAAGCATTTTCATTATACTCTCATATTCATCTGGATCAACATATTTAGCGATGACTTGTTGCAGTTCCTTAACCTCATTCTCCGTTAGTCCATCCTCCATAGCCGTAGAGATCTTTTGCATCTCGTCCTGCGGTAGTTTAGACATCAGGATATTAAATATATTTACCTTCTCCGCCGAAGGTAGATTATCTTTTA
>DJUJ01000212.1:0-42532 GCA_002438345.1 Paenibacillus sp. UBA6285 | reverse complement strand
TTGAGGCTTGGCCCATAACCGGTAAAGCATCCGCGGGTGCCTTTTCCTCCACCGGCTCCCCTTTATCTTTTGCAGGTGTATCCTTACTGTTATCTTTATCCTTGTTTACCGTGCTGCCTGTTGTCGTCGCTTCTTTATTCGCTTTATTGGGGTCCGATTGGCTATCCATGCCAATAATACTTTTAACCATCCCACTTAAACCTGGGCCTGGACTATCCACTTTAATATCAAAGCTCGCCAGCACCGACTGAATATAAGCATTTACAACCATGCCCGTTGTTAGAATTGAAAGTGTACTTGCGAGTACTACAATTAGACATACTCCCAGTGTACGCTTCACGATCTTCATCTTCGTCTCTCCTCTCACCTATGTTCAAGTCTATCTGGTAGATCATCTCCATGTTCTTCTATACTTCCAGTATTGACTAGAACCGGCTTTGGGAAACGTCCGAGTGTAAAAGTAAACATAAAAAAAAGGCCTCTCCCGAGGCCCCTTATAAATTGACTATGTTGTTAGATATAAATTGGCGTTACTTGATTCGTCTGCTCACGGTTACGTCCTACTGAGAAGATGGCAATCGGAATCCCTGTAAGCTCAGACACACGTTCAACATATCTGCGTGTATTTGCTGGCAGATCGTCCAGTGTTTTTGCAGAAGTAATATCTTCGCTCCAACCTGGAAGCTCCTCATACACCGCTTCACACTCTGCCAGCATCTTAAGGCTAGCTGGGTAATGAGTGATTACTTCACCACGGTATTTGTAGCCTGTGCAGATCTTCACAGTCTCAAGTCCGCTCAGTACATCCAGCGAGTTAAGTGACAAACCTGTGATTCCACTTACACGACGAGCGTGACTTACAACTACACTGTCGAACCAACCTACACGGCGAGCACGTCCCGTAACTGTGCCATATTCATGGCCCGTTTCACGGATATAATCACCAGTTGCATCATTCAGTTCTGTAGGGAACGGGCCATCTCCAACACGAGTGGTATAAGCTTTAGCAACCCCGATAACCTGTTTAATCTTGGAAGGTCCAACGCCGGAACCTATGCATACCCCACCTGCAGATGGGTTAGAAGAAGTAACAAACGGATACGTACCTTGATCGATATCAAGCATTACCCCTTGTGCACCTTCAAACAATACTTTGCGGTCTGCATCAATGGCTTCATTAAGAATGACTGATGTGTCTGTCACATAATTACGCAGCACTTCCGCATATTCCAGGTATTGAGTAAGAATCTCTTCAACGTCAAGAGCTTCCGCGCCATATACTTGTGTAATGACTTGGTTCTTCTCTTCCATCAAGTGACGGAGTCTCAATTCGAATTCCTCAGCGTCCATCAGGTCAGCAATACGGATACCGTTACGTGCAGCCTTATCCATGTAACATGGACCGATACCTTTACGTGTTGTACCAATCTTGTTCGGACCCTTGCGGTCTTCTTCCAGAGCATCTAGCACCATATGATAAGGCATAATAACATGAGCCCGGTCGCTAATCACTAAGTTCTTAGTGTCAAAACCGTTCTCGTGAATATAATTAATTTCTTGGATCAAGGCAGCTGGATTAATAACCATCCCGTTACCAATTACACAAGTCTTTTCTTTATAAAATACACCAGAAGGGATCAAGCTGAGCTTAAACTTCTCACCGTCAATCAGAATCGTGTGACCGGCATTATTGCCCCCTTGATATCGGGCGACCACATCTGCACTTTCAGCTAGAAAGTCAGTGATTTTCCCTTTACCCTCGTCTCCCCATTGTGTTCCCACGACGACTACCGTTGACATGTTCATTCCTCCGTAGGTGCTAGCCAGCACCATTAATTTTCATAATATGGGCCCTGTACGTCATTCTTATGTACGTAGCCCTCCGGACTCCAAGCGGATTTAACCCACTAAAGGACAATACTCAGTGTAACAGCCGTTTTTTTCAAAGTCAAATAAAACGAACGATTACACGAGGAAATGTGCAATCGTTCGGATATTATACATGACAAGTTTAACCAGCAAATGGTTCTGCATGTGCTCGCTCGTAGTTAACGAACTTGTTAAAATTTTTAAGAAAGACAAGCTCTACCGTACCTACGGGACCATTACGCTGTTTGGCTATAATAATTTCAATGATATTTTTCTTCTCAGTATCCTGATTGTAATAATCATCACGATATAGGAACGCAACAATGTCGGCATCCTGCTCGATAGAACCAGATTCACGCAAGTCACTCATCATCGGTCGTTTATCCTGACGCTGCTCCACACCCCGGCTAAGCTGCGACAAGGCGATGACCGGCACATCCAATTCACGGGCAATCTGCTTCAGTGTACGGGATATATCCGATACTTCCTGCTGACGGTTCTCCCCGCCTTTGCCGCGGCCCTGAATGAGTTGCAAGTAGTCAATGACAATCATGCCAAGGCCCTTTTCCTTCTTCAGCCTCCGACATTTTGCACGAATATCCGTCACCGTGATACCGGGTGTATCGTCGATATAAATCTCCGCTTCCGATAGCGACTGAATCCCCATGGTCAGCTTGGACCAATCATCATCACTCTTGAAATCACCGGTACGCATAATATTGGCATCTAGATTGGCTTCTGCACAGATCATCCGCTGTACTAGCTGCGGCGCTGACATTTCCAGACTGAATATGGCAACAGTCTCTTTGGCACGTACTGCCACGTTCTGAGCGATATTAAGCGCGAACGCAGTTTTACCTACAGAAGGACGCGCCGCTACAATAATCAGATCGTTGCGCTGGAATCCATTAGTCATATGGTCTAAATCCACGAATCCAGTTGGAATACCTGACGTACCACCTTTATTCTGATGAAGTAGTTCAACCTTGTCGAATACTTCCATCAAAACATCGCGGATCGCGATAAACCCACTGCCGCTGCGCCGGTTGGAGATTTCAAGAATTCGCCGTTCTGCATCACTCAGCATATCGGCTACATCTTCGCCCNNCCCTCGCTCACGATCTGCGTTGCTGTGCGAATCAAGCGCCGAAGCATAGCCTTTTCTTCAATAATCTGCGCATAGTATTCTACGTTAGCCGCAGTAGGCACCGCATGCGCCAACTTAGCTAAGTAGCTAACACCGCCAATATCTTCAAGCTCTCCCTTGTCCTGCAGTCTAGAAGTAAGCGTAACAAGATCAATCGGCTGGCTCTCTTCTCCGAGCTGCACCATCGCCTCAAAAATCATTTGATGCGCTTTATCGTAGAAGTCTTCGGTATTCACCCGTTCCATTGCAGTAATGAGCGCTTCATCCTGCAACAGAACAGCACCAATTACCGCTTGCTCCGCTTCAAGATTCTGCGGGGGAACCCGATCGAAAAAGAGATCTCCACCCATGTTACTCCTCCGTTACCTGAACCTTAAGGGTAGCCTTTACTTCAGTATGCAGTTTAACACTTACTTGAAACACTCCCATATGGCGGATTGGCTCACCTAGTTCAATCTTGCGCTTGTCGATGGAAATGCCTTGAGTAGAAGCTAGCGTCTCAGCAATCTGTTTACTTGTAATTGCGCCAAATAGACGGCCGCCTTCACCTGCTTTTGCTTTCATAGTCAGTGTAAGCTCATCTATCTTCTTGCCCAGTTGCTGTGCTTCTTCTTTTTCGTTATCTTTACGGCGTTGTTCAGCAGCTGCTTGGTTCTCGAGCGTCTTAACATTGCCTTCCGTTGCCGGACGAACTAATCCACGTGGTAATAGGAAGTTGGCAGCATAACCTTCGGATACCTCTTTAACCTGACCTTTTTTACCTTGTCCCTTAACATCTTTTATGAAAATGACCTTCATTCGAATAAACCCTCTTTCGATTCGATTTCAGCCAGCACCTGCAGCAGTCTGGCTTCTGCTTCTTTACATGTTCCTTCTAGCTGTACTGCGGCGTTGGAAAGATGCCCACCGCCACCCAATTTCTCCATCACGACCTGTACATTCATGCGCCCAAGTGATCGAGCACTAATGCCAATCAGGCCGTCTGGTCGCTCGCTAATGACGAATGAAGCGACTACGTTCGTCATCCCTAGTAGCGTGTCCGCAGTCTGAGCAATAAGTAACTGCGGAATCTTCATGCCTGGTGCCGTCACAACCAATGCGATTTGATCATAAATCATACGCGCATGTTTGATAATTTCGGCTTTTGAAATATACTCCTGTAAATCCTCCTTCAGCATACGCTGAATAAGGACGGTATCCGCACCATTTCGGCGCAGAAATCCTGCAGCTTCAAATGTACGTGAGCCTGTATGAAGCGCAAAGTGCTTCGTATCTACAGTAATTCCCGCTAATAGCATTGTAGCATCCAGCGGATAAATCTTTACCTTCTCATGGATATACTGAAGCAACTCTGTCACCAGCTCACAGGTTGATGAAGCGTAAGGTTCCAAATATACCAGTACAGCATCGTTGATGAACTCTTCACCTCTACGGTGATGATCCACCACCACAATTCTACTGGCATATTGCACAAGCCGAGGCTCCATTGTCATAGACGCCTTATGTGTGTCCACAACAATAAGCAAGGTATGCTCAGTCATCACTTGTAAGGACTGCTCCGTTGTGATGAATGACTTAAACAACTCATCATCTTTACGAATCTGCTCCATCATGTTTGTTATAGAAGGATTAGGGGTTTCCATCACAATGTTGGCCTCTACATTATACATTTGTGCAGCCCTCAGAAGGCCAATTGCAGCACCTACAGCATCGATATCTGGTGTCCTATGACCGAGGATCAGCACGCGGTCGCTCTCCTGCATCAGATCACGCAGCGCATGCGCAATGACTCGTGCCCGCACTCGTGTACGCTTCTCCGCGGCATTACTCTTTCCACCGTAGAAAGACAACCTCTGGCCTGCTTTTACAGCTGCCTGATCTCCGCCTCGGCCTAGCGCCATATCCAAACTGGATTGAGCTAGAGCTCCTAGCTCACTTGCAGAATCCGCTCCAAAAGCCATGCCTATACTCAGTGTCATCGGTACCTTAAGATCCGCCGTCATTTCCCTAACCTCGTCGAGAATAACGAATCGACTCTCTTCTAGCGCTTGCAGGCTACGGTGATTAAGTAGCATTAGATAACGTTCAGACGACAACCGACGCAAGTAAACATCAAACTGTTTACTCCATTCAGTGATCTCACTCGCCACCTTGGCAATCAGAGAAGTACGCTGTTGATCATCCATTCCTTGAGCAGATTCATCTAGATTATCCATCATCACTATGCCAATCGCCAGCTTCTCATCCTCATAACGTTCACGTAACACCACAAGCTCAGTGATATCATACATGTAAAGAATACGTTCACTTGGAATAATGACGGCTTGATAATATCGTTCATCCACAGTGAGCTCAAGGCGAGTGTCGTTCAATACACCTTCTTTGAGGATATCCCGTTTTCCTGATACATTTGTCGTAAAAAAAGACTGCATATCAGGCAGCAATTCCTGCAGCGGTTCCCCAACCAAAGACTTGCGCGCAAAAATATCACCGGCATAGCGGTTATTCCATTCTACTGTTCGATCTTCGCTAAACAGAATGATTCCGAGGGGTAGCATGCTGACTGCTTCTCCCTCAACCCGCTTAATACGAAAAGTTAATCCATTAATATATTCCACCAGATTACGACGGAACGAAATCTCCGTCTTTAGCATATAGAAGCATAATGTACCTGCCAGGAACAGGCTAGCGACCCCAAGAGCCCAGTTATAAATACTGACGATTATAATAAGGGCCAACAGTAGCATGAACGCCCATACGGTATGATAGCCGTGCCAGCGTCTTTGCAGAAATTTAGGCATGAACTCTCACCCTATCGTTTCGATTTCGTCACATACTCCCGCAGTGGGAAAGCAAGATCAATGATACCGATAATGCGTAGCGGCGGCAGCAAAATGACCGGTATTGCTAGCAGAATGGCAGCCATCTTGTTCCATTTGCGTTCATGCGCCAGGAAGAAGAAAAATCCAATCGCCTGAATCATAAAGCCAATTCGTAGCAACGGCAGAAGATTGGCAGAAATCATTAGGATGTAATTGTTCTCCGATCCTGAGAAGAAGAGCTGAAGAACCACACCAATCAAATAATACCAAATGAACGATCTCGAAAGTCTCCACTCACGTGCAGGCTTCATCTTAGGCACTGCGTAATTCATACTGTTCAGAATCGGACGGACGATAGAATGCGTAATGACAGCTATCATGAAAGAGCTTACGATTAGAGTCATTGGGATCATTTGAACCGTCATATGACTTAGCTTGTTTACATCCTCAGTCGTAAACCCAAGGTCAGTAAACAGTGGATTAGTGGTACCGAGACCAGACAGAGGCGAGTTTACCATTTGCAGCACATCGTTCACATAGTTAGACAGATCAAAATTAAATAACGCCGTACCGAGCAGTAGGAGTAGCAGAAACTCTGCAAGGATCGTAACCGTACCTGCAATCACGGTTGACATTGCTGAGGCATGTCTTTTATACCAACGTCCCATAACCAGAGCCGGTATTAAGAAATACACCGCAATCAGTACATAAATAGGTGTAATCAGGCCAACAATCAGCAACACAGGCAATACGTGTAGAACGAATTGTTTGGTGTTCAGTGTAGTGAACAACACTACTGCCGGAACAATCATAAATAGGGTAGTGATGATGAGCAGTGGAGTAGTTAAACTAAGCAGCAAAAGTAAGTATGCTACGCTCCAAGCCACAGATGACCAGCGAAATTTCAACAGTATTCACCTCTTACGCATATGTTCTTCTAAAGCAGATATATCTTGATACCATTCTTCCAATTGATGCCCTTCCTGCTTATGCTTTCTGAGCTTCTCGAGTAGCAAGTCATCTAATTGACGATAGGGAATTCCTAGTCTGCGGCCCAAGATATAAGAGCTCATAATCAAACTAGCCAGGCTGTCGCCCACACGGGTAGTACTGCCTTCCCATAACGCCTTAAATAACCGTGAAACTTGGTCAATCACTTCCGTTTTTAGCCATTCAATTACCTTGGCGCGTTTAGCTACATCTAGATCCTTCGGCACATTGGACACGTCTCTCTACCTCCGGCAAAAAGCTTTATTCTCCATTATAGCATAAAAATTTCTGTGTCACACAGGACGCCCCACGCACTTTAAGTATGCTTCAACAATGGATGAACTAATACTTCTTACATTTTAAAAAAAGACCTGCTTTCCGTTATCGCCGGAAATACAGGCCTTGTTCCGATTGCTTCTATTCCCGCGAATAAATTGGGCTATAATGACTCTTGTGATTGTTTTGATACAAATTTCTCACAATATTCTATGACTTGACTCCGGCGAACGATGCCAATAAACCGGTTCATATCATCGACTACAGGAACAAAGTTCTGTACCTTAGCCAAATTAATCAGATCTTCCATATCCGCATCAATCGAGACAGGTCTGTTATTCATCCGTAACGGCAAATCTTTAAGCAAGAATTTTGAAGCGTTCTCGAAAGTAACTTTGCCCTCGGATTCCTTCATATACCAGAGCAGATCACCTTCTGTAACCGTACCAGCATATTCTCCATTTCGGTTCAGAATAGGGACAGCAGTATAACGGTGATACTCCATCCTCTCCAACGTTTGGCGTAGCGTTGAATCGATCGTTACGCAAGCGACTTCCTGTTTCGGAAGTAAAAAAAATGCAATATTCATCTCTTGATCCTCCTCAAAGAGTTCCGAAGGAATTACGGTTCTTTAACTTCCTTTTACTTCCATGCAAAATTATTAATACGTGGCAGCTTAATAATAGTTCCAATACATTATAGCATGAAGAAGACAGTAAGCAGCAGCCATAAGAATGTGAATGGCTGCTGCAATTAATTATATGAGTTTAGATTCCACTTTAGAATTATTGCGTAACTGCTGTTGCTTTAGGCTCCAGTGCATTACTTGCTTTTCCAGGCTCAATTAGTTGATCTACAGGTGTTGCTGCACTCATCCAATTGTCAATCATCGCCTTAGCTTCGCTCAGATCCTCTTCATCAACGATATCGTAATAAATACCATCCATACGTTTACCTTCACCCATAACTGTGAAGCTTGAGATATCCATGCCTTTTCCGCCCATGAATTTTTTAGCCAGACTAATGATCATCGAAGGCTCTATATCGGTCTTGAAATTATCTCCCATGATATCCAGCAACTTCGGAATATTGCCAATTTGGCTGATCGATAACATTTTATTAGCTACAACATCAATAAAAACTTGTTGACGCTTGGTGCGGTTAAAGTCACTATCCTCACGATAACGCGTATAGTTCAGCGCTTCTTGTCCGTTATAAAGCGACTTTCCCGCTTCAATTGTAAACTTTTCATGATCCTTACCTTTGTTTACAATGTCTTTCTTAATCGGCAGCGGAACGCCTCCAATAGCATCTACAGCATCCTTGAGTCCTTGGAAGTTGATTGTGGCATAATATTGAATATCATGACCGAGCAGCGCTTCTAGGGAATCCTTGGCCATCTGTTGCCCCCCGAAAGCATAGGCATGTGTAATCTTATCCTTTTTATTATCCTTATGACCTATAATTTCCGTATACGTATCACGCGGAATAGAGATAAGCAGGATCTTATAATCCTCAGGGCGAACAACAGCGTACATCATGGTATCTGAACGTGCCGTTTCATTATCGCGTTGATCGGTCCCTAAAAGCATAATTGAGAAGGGATCGCTCTTGTACGCAACGGGCTCTGGCTTAACCTTGTTCTCATCCTTAAGCGGCTGGTAAGATTCTTCCTTCAGCTTACTTTCAACCTGATCAGATAAAAAAAGGTCGAAAGCTAATACAGCCAGGGAATTACGAAACAGAAATCCTCCCGCTATAATAACGACAAGAACTATGAGTGCAATGTATCTTTTCTTTATTTTTTTCATCTTTGATTCCTTCATTTTTGATTCCTTCTTTATTGTAGAATAATTGCTTGCCATATATATTTATGCTTCCTGATCTTTATCAGGCAGTCATGACTTTATTTCTCACGGCGATCGGCTGTCCCCTATTCCATTATCTTATTGTCCCCCCTTTCAGGAAATTCAGGTCATTCAAAATTATAGAAAAAAAAGTTTTTGGCGGTCCTAAATTAATGTGGATAAAACAATATTTCTATTGTAATCACTAAATGGATAAAAAGAAACAACAAATAACGACATGAATAGGGAAAAAGCACCAGACCAAGTAATAAATACTCGTATGGCGCTCCAACTTTAGTTCCCAATTCTAAGGGGGTGTGTCATATGTTTAACCCTATCTCCATAATTGTAAACCGCGGAAAAATCCATAATCAAACAATTTTGCAGCACCTTTAAATCGGCTCTCATAAGTCTTTGCTCCCATAACGACCGCAATAAGCCTATGACCATCTCGCTGAGCCGAGCCTGCAATGCAATATCCCGCCTGGTTATCATGTCCAGTCTTTAAACCATCTGTACCCTCATAAGCGTAAATACCGCCCATAGCTGGAAGCATGAAATTGCTGTTACTAACATACAGACCTTTATCCTTTAAATGCATTTGTGTACGGCTAGAAATATTCAGAATATCCGGATGATTATAGATTAGTGCGGCAGCCAATTTGGCGGTATCCCGAGCTGTCATCATTGTCTCACCGCTGATATTCATATTCGGACGAATGAAACCAAGATCCTTACCTGATAGTCCCGTTGAGTTAGTAAATATTGTGCTGGAAGATAAGCCTAGACTGCGTGCCTTGTCGTTCATCATAAGCACAAAAGAAGCCTCTGAACCTGCCATATATTCTGCCAATGCAACAGTTGCATCGTTGGCAGAATATATGGCGATTCCTTCAAATAATTCTCTTATGGTATAGAATTCTCCCCGTTTCAATGAGAGATTTGCGCCACCCATTTCACTTGCGTAAGCACTAATGGGAACTCTATCCTCCCATTTAAGCATTCCGGAGGAGATCTGATCCAGCACAATCAATTCTGTCATTAATTTAGACACACTGGCTGGTGGCATAGGTACATCGCCGTTTATATCCACCCATATATCTCCAGTATCCATATCGAGAAGCACTGCTGATTCCGCGTCAATATTTGGTTTAAAACCAAGCTCGGTTGGCTTCCACACCGCAATCAAGACAACGACTAAAACAGCTGCAATTGCCCCCACTACTATCCGTCTCTTCATCGTTGTCATCCTCCATACTATATATGACGAATGAAACTACAATTTGATTACATTTTTCACAAAATATTTTTATTTTATTTTTCACTTTGTTCCTTAATCCACCATTTATAAGGGTCGATAATCGTACTTATAGAATTCACACGAACGCCTTGTAGACGCTTATTTACTGGAATAATGGTTTTCCGCTCAGCCAAAAAGATCATAGGTACCTCTTCATTGACCAGCTTCTGCCACTCATAGTATATTTCTTTACGATATTCCCTATCGTATGCCTTCATACTTACTCCTTCACGAATCAACTCTTCGTTTCGCTCTGAGGACCAACGTGGATAGTTCCATAGATCATTTTCTCTCCACAGACCCGTTGGGTCGGGGTCACTCGCTAGTCCCCATACTCCATAGAATAGTTCGATGGACGGATCGTCAGATTCCACAGCGTCGTAGAAGGTGTGGAATTCCTTTAATACTCCCCCGTTTAGCTGTACATCGAGTCCAACATCACGCCAATTCCCTAGAATAGCCTCCGTACGTAGCTCTGACGTTTGACTACCCAGCATAGAATCAAAATTAATAACCAGTTTTTGTCCCTTTGAATCTTCCCGTAATCCATCACCGTCAAGATCCAGAAATCCAGCCTCATCCAGCAACTCCTTGGCCTTAACAGGATTATATGGATAAGTATTAATCTCAGCGTCAGGGATCTTCGCCCAGCTTGTACTAGATATTGGGGTCTCTACAGGCTCAGCTAGACCATAGGAATATGCTTTAATGATACCTTCACGATCTAAAGCATAGTACATAGCTTGGCGTAATCTTTTGTCTTCAAATTTAGGGTTATCCATTACGATTGTCTCGGTTTTCGTATCCCAATGCCCGAATTTGAAACCTATATATTCATAGCCAAGCTCAGCTGTTTGCAGAATATTTACATTCCCCAGTTTATTTAGATCATCATAAGCATCCCGAGGGGCTGTCTCTATATCAATTTCTCCTTGTTCAAAGCGTTTGGTCACTTCTTTGTCGTCAAATACCTTATACAGTACGCCATCCAATAACGCTTTGCCCTTATAGTATTGGTCAAAGCGTTTCATTTCTACCCTCTCGCCAGGCTGAATATGTTCAACCACAAAGGGGCCAATACCAATAGGGGATTTTCGCATCTGATCACTCTGAGGCATATCTTTAACGGCGACACCAGTATAATATTTTTTATTCATCGGATAGGGCCACAGATTATCGATTGTATTTACCCGTGCAGCAGTTACTGTTATTTTTAAAGTATAAGGATCTATGACCTTCAGGCCTGATATGGTCTTTGCTTCTCCCTTATGATAGGCTTCTGCACCTTGAATCATTTCAACACTATAATAATGCGAGCCCGTATAATCTGGACTAGCGATAGTTTCAATCGCAAATTTCCAATCCTCCACCGTTAATTCATCACCGTTATGCCAACGGACTCCCGGTTTGATTTTAAAGGTAAATATTTTATGATCGTCAGATTCCTGCCAAGAGGCGATACTAGGAATTATCGATAAATCATCATTTAACGTAAACATAGGCTCAGTAATAAACTCCAGCACACGAAAATCATCTTCACCTTCATAAAAAGCAGGTTCAAACAAGCCCGTAAACGGTGAGGAGTATCCGTAAGTAACTACTCCACCAGCCTGTGGCTTATTGTCTTTCAAATTATGGCGAAAAGATAATGAATTACTGCTGGAAGTTGATCTACTACATGCTAACAATAGGGTCGCCATCACGAGCAGCGTTAATAACAACCTGCACATCTTCTTATTATTCATGTGTTTCTTCCCTTCTCTAGTTGAACATATATCTACATATAAGTTATGGAATATAAATATTTTTACTGTAACAAAGTTTTACGGTGGTTACAATAACTTCTAAGCTCTAGGCCTTTACTCCTGCTTGAAATTCACATAATTCGTTTTATCTATAAAAAAGACCTGCCTCGTGGGCAGATCCTCCTTAGAATTTATTCTTCATCCCTATGCGTGATCCTCAGACCCTCAACATGTTTACGCTGCATCAGTTTTCGCTTTTTACGAGTATCCTTACTCTCAAAAATAATATCAAAGTCATATTCCTCCGGATATAGCTCTTCTTTTGAAAGGTAAGGCTTCAAACGCTTATGGTTAATTTTCATTTTTTGCTTCTGGATCATCACTCCGACCATTCCTAAGTTATCTCTCTTCTCATACACGATTCCTATTCGTCCCAGTGAAGTTACAACGACTGCATCTCCAATTTCAAATTGGGCCAGCTTCTCCTTGTTGCGGATGGATTCAGTAGCATCAATTTCTACGTTCTCATGTTCCTTTGCTGTAAGTGTAGTATTCCCTTTCTCTACATCTTTATTAAAAAGGCTCCCCCATGCCTCGCCGCTACCTTTCTGCAACCTTTCCTGCTGCGCCTCAACAATTTGCCATGATCGCTTTATAACGTCATCCTGGATACCTAGCTTCTTAGCGATTTGCAGTGCATAACTTTCCCCCGCTTCTCCGATAGTCAGGCGGTATAACGGCTGCAGAGTCTCTTTATCGAACTCCATTCGTGCGTTTTGAAAGCCAGTTGTCGCAGCTGCAAAAGCTTTTAGCTCATTAAAATGTGTTGTAACAATAATATTCGCCCCTTTACGGTTCAGCTCTTCCAGAATCGCGATAGAGAGCGCAATGCCCTCCCCGGGATCTGTACCTGCCGCCAGCTCGTCAATGAGCAGCAGCACCCCCTTAGACGCATCTCTCAGCATCCCCTCTATACTCTTCATTTGCGCTGAGAACGTACTCAGTGATTGTGCCAGACTTTGCCCGTCACCGATTACACTGATCACATCCGTAAAAACAGTAAACTCGCTACCCTCCTCGACCGGAATCAACAGCCCAGATTGAGCCATGATCGTCAGCAGCCCAAGCGTTTTGAGAACCACAGTTTTACCGCCCGTATTCGGGCCTGTAATGATGAGGGATTTATAGCCCCTTCCAATCTCCAGACTTATCGGAATCATGCCCTTCAGCATAGGATGCCTGCCTCCGTTCATCCTTAGAAAGCCCCTCGCATTCAGAGTAACAGCAGTTGCTCCCAGCGTTCGTGCATATTTAGCTTTAGCAAAAATAAAATCATACGTGCCCGTAACTTCGATATTAAGGCGCAGCGCGGTCTGTTCCTGTTCTACCAAGCTGGTCAGCATGCTGAGGATTACAGCTTCTTCTCGCGCCTCTTCTCCTAATAGCAAATCAAGCTCAATCTGGAGGGCAGCGATCTCATCTGGTTCGATAAACACCGTCTGTCCACTTGTGGATTGATCCAGCACCGATCCCTTCATTTGCTTATGATATTCCCGTTTTACGGGGATAACGTAACGCCCACCTCGCTGACTATAAATATTCTCTTGTAGAATCGACTGATGACGTGACATGATCCCGTCAATTTTTTTATGAAGACGTTCTTTAGCCACCCCTATCCTTTTACGAACTCGCTCTAGCCCCTTGCTAGCCCCATCATCAATCGCACCAAAACGAATACAGCGATCAATAGTCTCCCTCACATGATTTAATTCCAGCAGCGAGGAAGCATAGGCAGCAATCCGTGGAGCACTTTGTTCTTTAGAGGCCATATATTTGCGCAATTGACTACAGCTCTTAAGGAATGTAGCAACCGCAGTGAAATCTTGCTCACTGTACAAATATCCAGTCCCCATTAACGACATGATCCATTCAATACCCTCTAATGAAGGAATAGGTACACTTGATCCTCGTTCTAGCAGTTCTTTAGCTTCAGAGGTTTCCTCCATTGCTCTTTGAATCGTCGACAAATTGTTCATAGGCGTAAGCTCTTCTACAGCCTTCTTTCCCACATAAGATACTGCGTGACGCCCAAGTTCGGCTTTAATGATCTCGTATTCCAGTGTGTTCAGACTTTGTAAATTCACAGCAAATCCTCCTTCAATTATCTAACTATTCTTTAGATCTAATTCTCCCTAACACAAAGAAGGGCAAAGAATGCCACTATGGCAGTCCTTGCCCTTCTTTTTACGCTAATGCTCTCTGACGTTTTATGGGCCCCCAAANNCCAGGATGGCCAAAAAACAAAAAAACCGTGCTCTAAGAGCACGGTTAATTACAAAGAGAACAATAGCCGTAAAGAGGCCATATGACGCTTCGTGTGTTCTTAACTAAATCATCCACCGTTAGGAATAACAGACTTCTGCGCGAGACGGACTCAAATAGAGCACGTAAACGCCAAAAGACGAGCCTGATAAAGCCTTCCTAATCAAGTGTTATGAAATTGCTAGTTAAGAACGGTCACCAACATCAAAATTTCCCCTTTAGTTATAGGATAGCTGTAATTTAACACATTACAGATCTGGCGTCAAACGGTAAAAAAGCACTTCACACCCTATACAAAAAAAGCAGCCGGTTTCCCGACTGCTTTTATAAAACGTCCTATTCCGTTGTGTAAGGAAGCAACGCGATTTGACGCGAGCGTTTTACAGCAATGGTAAGAGCGCGTTGGTATTTTGCACTAGTACCCGTTACACGACGTGGCAAAATCTTTCCACGTTCGCTGATGAACTTCTTAAGAAGTTCGGTATCTTTATAATCAATGTGAGTAATCTTGTTCACAGTGAAAAAGCAAACTTTTTTACGCTTGTTGCGTCCACCACGACGTGCCGGTCTTTTGTCGTTGTCGGCGCCTTCTCTTGGTTTAAAAGCCATATTCTTTTCAGTCCTTCCTAATTAAAATGGCAAATCATCATCCGATATATCAATCGGTTTACCATCGCCCGAAAAAGGATCTTGAGTATTGTTGTTACGCGAGAAATTATTGTTGTTATTTCCGCGTCCAGCGTTACCACCGCCACCATATGCTGGCTCTTCAGGCATACTACTTGCACCACTTGAGGTATTTCCACCTTCACGGCTCTGTGAAGATTCCAAGAAACGAACATTATCAGCAATAACTTCAGTTACGTATACACGTTTGCCTTCGTTATTCTCATAATTCCGCACTTGGATGCGTCCTTCCACTGCTGCCAGACGACCTTTGCGCAAGTAATTGGCACAGGTTTCTGCTAGCTGTCTCCAGGTAACAACCGGGATGAAGTCTGCCTCACGTTCACCGTTCTGGCCCGTAAAGTTACGATCTACGGCTAGCGTAAATTGCGTTACGGCAACACCAGCGGGAGTATAACGAAGTTCCGGGTCACGGGTCAACCGTCCGATCAAAATGATACGGTTCAACAATTCTGGTCCCCTCCTTTAGAGCGATTCATTACAAAGCTTGTCAAGATCTTAAGCAACGTCGTTCGTAATGAGATAACGAATAACTTCGTCAGAAATCTTCATAAGACGTTCTAATTCAGTAACTACTGCAGGTTCTGCATTGAAGTTAACCAAAACATAAACGCCATCACGGAATTTCTTGATCTCATACGCAAGACGGCGTTTACCTTGCACTTCGTGCTTTGTAATTTCCCCGCCATTGGAGATGATGCCTTGGAATTTATCGACTGCTGCTTGAACGGCTTCTTGTTCAATGTCAGGACGAATAATGTACATCACTTCATATTTGCGCATAATTTTCACCTCCTTATGGTCTGAGGCCCCTAATCACGTCAGGAGCAAGGAACGAGCACAAACATAGACTCGCACCTAATTAATATACCAAAATGAACAGCAGAGTGCAAGCAATATTAATACAGGACAACTCTTCGCCCTCTTTTTACATGAAAAAATCACTACCTGAGCACAATAATTAACGAATTCATCTACACTAAAAAAGGAGGAATAATGATGGGTGAGAAGACGGAATATGAAGAAGGCGACAAGGCTCCCAATCCAGGCATGTACACAGAGGTAGGCGAAGCGCGAAGCTTCCATACTGAGATTTCGAATCCACAGCACATCAAGATGGAAAAAGGGGACACCTTCCCCGAAACCACCAACAAAAATCGAAAGTGGAAAAAGGTTGAAAAAGCACGTGTGCATTAATTCAAGCATAAACGCTTTCGGCGTCCTTATATGGATGGAAAGCCTTTAAACGAGAAATATAAGGATGATTGATGAAGTGAAACATATAAATCCTTATATTTTAAAATAAGATGTGTATAAAAAAAATGACACTGCACATACTATATTTAGGCAGTACAAAAGAGAGGTGTGGTTCCGTTGGCCGTCGTAGACGAACACAATCACAGGAGATCTGATTCAGCATCTATTGTAAGCTGGGAAGAGTAGTGGGTTATTGCCTTAAAAAAGTATTAACCTCAGCAACGCCTAAATCACTTTAGTCGCTATTTACAGAGAAATTCCAACATCATTGATGTACTGCCTCCTGAAGAAGGACCCGAAAGGGCCCTTCTTTTTGCGTTGTATATTCCGTTCAACGGCTATTATAGACACAAAAAAACCTCCGTTACAGGAACGAAGGATTCATTAATAGTTATATTATGCTGAAGTGGCGGAGAGGGTGGGATTCGAACCCACGCACGCTGTGACACGCCTAACTGATTTCGAGTCAGCCCCCTTGGGCCTCTTGGGTACCTCTCCGCAGCAAAAATAATTGTATCATGCAGACATGCCATTTGCAAGCTTAATTATTGTCTGTATTTCCCTCTACAGAACGCAGTACCTTCTTCATATTCTTCTCGAATTTGGCACGGGGAATCAGAACACTATGCTGACAGCCTGTACACTTAATTCGAATATCCATCCCCATACGAATAATCTCCATCTCATTAGATCCGCAAGGATGTTGCTTCTTCATCTGCACAATATCCCCAAGCTGAAAAACTTTACGTTCCACTATTCTTCCCCCTCTTCTCCTTCTTGTGTAGCTGCGATTTGCCGTCTTGATCCAGTGTTTGGCGACTCAGTCACTTCTAGTGCATTTTCTATTTTTTCAAGATCCAATTCAGCCTTTGCCTCTGCTTCTGCCTTCTTACGTACTTCCTCTTCAGCTTGGGCCTGTTCCAGCATGCTCTGTTTCTCTAATGCCTGTTTAATGTCATTTTGAATTTGTCTTTCCGCTGCATCTCTTGCATTAGGTGAACAGCTGGCCGCTATACGAATCACATATTCCGAAGTACTCATGGACTGTATGCCGAGCACATTGGGGTAAGCAAGCACATTGGAGTTACGCTCTTCTATCCCTTTTAGCGCCTCTCCAATTAATCCAAGTGTAGCCTCTAGGCTTCGCTCCATTTTCACCGGAACATCAACTACAGCCAAAGCATTGGAAAGAGAATAGTTGGTCACGTTCGTAATTAAGCCATTAGGGATAATAAATACCTCACCAGTAGTACTTAGCAATCTGGTTGTTCGCAATCCGATTAATTCTACAGTTCCTTTATAAGTACCCGTCTGAATCACATCACCAACCGCAAATTGGTCTTCCAAAATAATAAAGAACCCTGTAATAACATCCTTCACCAAACTCTGAGCCCCAAAACCTACTGCCAGACCAAGTACACCCGCTCCGGCCAACAAGGGTGCTAAATCGAAGTGGAACTCTGAAAGAACGAGCATGATCATCACAAAATTACAGATAACCGTTACTACATTTTTCATCAATTCCCCTACCGTAGTAAACCTTCGTGTGTTAGACAGAATTCTGCCACCGGTTTTACGTTCAAGCGAACGATCAATAATATTAGAAACAATCTTAATAATAACCCTAGTTAAGAGAAAAATAATAAGAATTCGTAGTCCTGAGAATAAGACATTGGCCCACATATCAGCATCGGTAAACCAATTCCACACCTTATCTTTAAAACGCAAGGCATCTTTTACAGCATCACCGGGAGTAGTCGCCTCTAATCTCCACCTATTCATATTGTATAGTCCTCCCTACCTCTCAATCAGTATGTAATTCTCGTTGTTTTTTCCGTAAATGCCACGTATTTCGATATTCTGCTCAGTTACAATCTTCTGTACCTCTCCCAGCGCACTTCGATAAAACTGAATCGATATCGCGCAGCCTGCCGTAATCTCTTTCGGAGTTGGAAATATATCAATTTCAATTTTCGCATACTCAAGCAGCATTTCAGCACGAAGCGCCTGCTGGGTAGAGTCAAACGCGATTAACATCTCTTCCTGCATATACGTTACGCCTCCCATAGGTTTATCGTCCTATCTCTTGCTGCGGTAGTATAAAACCCCTCTTCTATCCATATACTAGATACCATCAAATAGAATCAGCTTCAGAAAGGAAGATGGTATGAATTTTCCATCCAAAGCTACATCAGCGCAAGAAACATCCTGTTTAAAAATATCACATACAGATCCCGATATCTATTCCGCGATTACCCACCGTCTACTTTTCCACTTTTCACGCACACGCCCAGAGACTCAGATTGTCGTCATTTGTGTAGGTACGGATCGATCCACAGGAGACTCTCTTGGTCCTCTTGTTGGTACTGCATTATCTCGTTTTCATAGTCCACTTTTTCATTTATACGGCACTCTTGAAGAGCCTGTCCATGTCGTTAACCTTGAAGAAACTTTATCTCTAATCAATGAAAGATATAGTAGCCCCTTTATCATAGGTATAGATGCTTGTTTAGGTCATTCTACTAGTGTCGGCTGCATCCAAGTCGTTGAAGGGCCTTTGAGACCAGGAGCTGGCGTAAATAAACAATTGCCGCCGGTAGGTGATATCCACTTGACTGGAATCGTTAATGTCGGCGGCTTTATGGAGTATTTCGTATTGCAGAACACGCGATTAAGTTTAGTCATGCGATTATCTGATATTATTGCTACGAGTCTATATTCTGCCTTAAAGCAATGGAATCTTCATGTTAGGTCCGCTGCAACGCGAGAGTAACAACTTCTTTTTCTTCAGGTGATAGGACATATTGTGACTCGCCGTTCTGCATAGGTTTTGAGTAAATGTAAGAATTCTCACGATTATGAAGACTGGTTAATACAATACCACTGCTGTTGGCATCCAGTATAGCAACCGAGAAACTCAGATCATTGCCACGTTCTCCAAAGGCATTATAACGCTTCAGAGCGATATTGGACTTCATGCCACGCATTCTAGTTTGAGTAGCTTCCAATACGGCCTTTTGTTCACGTTGTTCTTCTTCCAGCATGTCGCTTTGGTTCTTCAGATCAATCAGAAGGCCTTCCAGATCCTCCACACCGCTCCCAGCCATCATGGCCTCATATTTACGCCGCATAGCACGTAGCTTAGCCCCCTGGGCGATCACAGTGATTACCAGTACCAACATAATTACTGTAAAAGCAAACACAAACCACTGCAACTGCTCACTAATTAATTGATTCATTTCAGACATGAATGGACCATCCTTTTTATTCATCTGCTGCGGGCATCGCCATATAACTCATCCATAGCAGCCAGCATTCTGCTTATATTATGCTCTGTCGTATCTACGCCTACACTCGCCCGAACAGCACCACTCTCTAACGTATCAACAGCCTTATGTGCCAAAGGGGTACAATGCATACCCGCTCTGACTGCTATTTTATAATCACGATCTAGACGGTGAGCAATATTCGCCGATTCTTCTCCATCCACTACAAACGATACAATCCCGGTTCTTGGAGCCCCTAGTGAGGGTCCTAATAATCTAACGCCTGAGATGTGGGACAACCCCTCTATCAGTCTTTGAGTTAATGCCCACTCTCTTTCATGGATAATACTCGTCCCTAAAGATTTTACCTTTTGAACACCTGCTAGTAAACCGGCAATCCCTACCGTATTTTGTGTTCCCGCCTCATACCGATCTGGACGAACAGAGGGTTGATCACTATTTTCTGACTGACTGCCAGTTCCTCCATGCATTAAGGGGTCGAGATCCAATTCTGGCGATATATAAAGTCCACCGGTACCTTGTGGTCCAAGCAGCCCTTTATGCCCCGGGAAAGCCAACAAGTCGATATTCATTTTTTTAACATCAATATCAAGTGAGCCTGCGCTTTGAGCAGCATCCACCAGAAATACAGCACCATGCGATTTAACGATATCGCCAATATCACCAATTGGTAATATACTCCCAAGTAAATTGGAGCTGTGATTACAGATCACCATCTTGGTATTTGGTCGAAAAGTTTTTTCGAGTTCGTGTAAATCCAATTGTCCTTCTTGATCTACTTTCNNTTTATCCCAAGAGTCTTACGCAGATATTCCAGTGGCCGCCGCACAGAATTATGTTCTGTCATTGTTGAAATCACGTGATCTCCAGCTTTAAGCGTCCCTCTTATCGCCATATTCAAACTCATCGTAGTATTATGGGTAAAAGCTATATCCTGCGCATTAGATACACCGAACAATTCAGCCAGTGCACTCCGCGTCCTTACTAACACTCGGCCACTTCCCATTGCCAGCGAGTAATTACCTCTGCCAGCATTTGCTCCTGACTGTAGAGCATTCATCATCGCAGCTGCAACCTCCGGAGGTTTAGGCCACGAGGTAGCCGCATGATCTAGATATACGAAGTCTTCCATAACCCCGCTCCTCGTCTAACACTCTTTTTCGTTAAAATGAAACGACGATATCATCCTTTATTGATGACAACCGTTTCTCGCAAAAATATAAGGATAATGTATAGCGTGTAACTTATACATTCTTATATTCCAAAAAAACATACCCTTGCTTATCCGATTAAGGATATCTCAGGATATGTTCTTGGCATAGATACCCATTTAGTTACCCAATAATTCCAACAATCTTTCTAAGTCCTGAGCACTGTAGTAATTCAGTTCGATCTTCCCTTTTTCCTTACCTTGCTTTATCTTCACCGTGGTTTTGAAACGTTCACGTAATACTTCCTCTACATTATTAATATAGGGATCACGTTTAACAACTTTAACCTTAACTCCGTTTGTGGGTTTTCGGTCCAAGTTCTTCACCGTTTCTTCTAGCTCTCTTACACTCCACTGTTGTTCCACACATTGTTCAGCCAGTTGTTTAATCACTTCCGGATCCTTCAAAGCAACAATTGCCCGCGCATGCCCCATCGACATTGTTCCACGTGAAACATGTTCTTTTACTTCTTCAGGTAAAGCAAGTAATCTTAGGAAATTGGCAATATGCGATCTGGACTTTCCCACCTTAAGCGATAGTTCTTCCTGTGTAAGCGAAAATTGATCCATCAGACCTTGATAAGCCACTGCGATTTCCATCGCATTTAAGTTTTCCCGTTGCAAGTTCTCAATTAAGGCAATCTCCATGACCTGTTGATCACTGAGATTTCTAACGACTGCTGGAATTGTAGCTTTGCCACAATATTGCGAAGCTCGGAATCTGCGCTCGCCGGCAATGATCTCATATCCCTTCAATACGCTACGTACAATGATCGGTTGAATCACACCGTGTTGTCTGATAGATTCAGCCAGTTCTTGGATCGCCTCTTCATTAAAATCTTTGCGTGGTTGATATGGATTAGCACGTAGTTGACCTAAAGGGATCTCAACTACCTTATCATCTTCGTTAATAGATAAAGATGGAATCAGCGCATCCAGACCCTTTCCTAAACGTTTACTCATAAGAAATCACTTCCTTTGCCAACTCTAAATACACTTCTGCTCCTTTAGAGCGAGGATCATAAGTAATAATGGATTGCCCATGTGACGGCGCTTCACTTAACCGGACATTCCGAGGAATAATGGTTCTATACACTTTTTCTTGGAAATACTTCTTAACCTCTTCAATCACTTGAATTCCCNNAGCATAGTTAATAGTACTCCCTCTATCTTCAGATGCGGGTTGAGATTTTTTTGCACCAGACGAACGGTGTTTAAAAGTTGACTCAAACCCTCAAGCGCATAATACTCACACTGGATCGGGATGATTACAGAATCAGCTGCTGTAAGGGAATTGATTGTCAAAATCCCAAGTGAAGGAGGACAATCAATGATAATATAATCATAATTGTTTTTAACCGCATTCAGCGCCTTCTTTAGCTTTAGTTCTCTGGAAATCGTCGATACCAATTCGATCTCCGCACCTGCCAATTGAATCGTCGCCGGAATGATATGCAGTCCTTCATTTTGAGTTTCCAGTATTGTTTCTAGAGGATTTACCTCATTTATAAGAATGTCATATATACAATTCGCCACGTCCGCCTTGTTGATGCCAACGCCGCTAGTAGTGTTACCTTGAGGATCGATATCAACTAGAAGCACTCTTTTTCCTAATGTAGCCATACCGGCACCTAGGTTCACGGAGGTTGTGGTTTTACCGACACCGCCTTTTTGATTTGCTATGGCAATAATCTTGGACACTTATTTCACCTCGAATAGTTAGGAAGAATCTTCTCGTAGATCGCAAGTACAAATATTCCTGACGCTTTTTTTGTTATAGCGTCACACTTTGTGAAAAATATAGACGACTATTATACTGGAACTTTCAATTATAGGTCTGGCCAACTCATCCCGGTTCTAGTCACACAAAAGGCGGCCAATCACCTCAAGGCCGCCTTCAGCTTTTGAAACAATTTATCTTTTGGGGATTTGGATTACAATCTCGTAATGGTCACCGCGGTCATTTTCTGACGTTTTGATTTCCATACCTGAGCCTGACACCATATCAATAGATTGACGAATTGTATTAAGAGCTAGACGAACATCCTTGGTATAGGAGACCCGTTTGGATTTTTTAGTTTGTGAGACTTGTTTGTAGAAAGCAATGCGAGCTTCCGTCTGTTTAACATTCAGTCCTTTTGCAATGATCTCTGCCAAGACCTTCAGTTGCATTTCCACACTATCTAGTGATAATAGTGAACGTGCATGTCTTTCGGAAATCTGACGCTCCATCAATGCCTTCTTAACCTCTTCAGGCAAGTGGAGTAAGCGAATCTTATTAGCTATGGTGGACTGACTCTTACCTAATCGTTGCGCCAAGCTCTCTTGAGTCAATTGATGAAGATCAATTAACTTTTGATATGCAACAGCTTCTTCAATGGAGGTCAATCCTTCACGCTGTAAGTTTTCTATAAGCGCTATAGATGCGGCCTGCGAATCATTGAATTCACGAACAATAGCTGGGATCGTCTCTAAACCAAGCTTTTTAACCGCGCGCCAGCGCCGTTCGCCTGCGATGATCTCATACACGGAATCGCGCATACGTACAACTATGGGTTGAATGACCCCATGTGTTTTAATCGTCTGGCATAATTCATCGATCTTGTCGTCATCGAATATAGTCCGTGGTTGGTAAGGACTGCTAATGACATCATGAACTGGTATTTGTTTAATTTCTTCTCCGCTGCTCCGCTCGTTAAATCCAAATAGCTTGGTGAATTGTTCTTTCATTCCGTTCATAACCACCTAATTTCGTTATAGTACGATCTTCTTGACCTTCTTCTCGGAAAGCGTATCGTACAGCAATAAAAAACATTCTGATATTATGAAATCACCTGCTGCTATCAGGCATCATAATCTCTCCTTCTTTCGAACAAGAGTACAGAGAAGGAGTTATATACAAAATTAAAAGTCTACTATGCTATTCTATCACTTTTCTGTACATAATCATATTCTCCGTAAAGACCTATTTTTCCTGCATTTTCATGGACATACTCGCTCTATAACCATATGAATCTAGTTTATCATTAAATTAATGTTTAGTTGTGGTCGTCATCGTGATTTTCCTCAAAAAAAGATCACCCTCCTTAAACATAGAGGATGATCTTTAATATGTTTGCCTAACTATAATGTTTCACGTGAAACATTATTTGATTAGCGGTGTTTTGGCAGGAATTCCCGCTTTTCGTGGATACTTAGCAGGAGTTGCACCTGTCTTACGAATAATGACAATATGTCGAGCCGACTCTTCCACAGGCAAACTGAACGACTCTACTTTACCAAGTTGAGCACGAAGTTCCTTCAAACTGTACTTTGCCTCACTTAATTCTTCAGAAGGATCGTTTCCCTTCATGGCAGCAAAAACTCCATCTTTACGTGTAAAAGGAAGACAAAACTCGTTTAGCAAGGATAATCTAGCCACTGCACGTGCAGTAACCAAGTCATAGGCGTCGCGATGAGTGAACTGCCGGGCAATATCCTCCGCACGACCATGAATCAATTGAACATCAGTTAACTTTAATGTAGTACAGACATGCTGCAGAAAAGAGATTCTTTTACTCAGTGAATCAATGATCGTCAGCTTCAAATGTGGAAAACAAATTTTAAGAGGTATCCCTGGAAACCCAGCTCCCGAACCGATATCAGCTAGATTGTTTATCTCATTGATATTAAGAAAAAAAGCTAGTGAGATCGAATCATAAAAATGTTTCGTATATACCTGCTCGCGCTCAGTTATTCCAGTGAGATTCATTTTTTCATTCCAGGATACGAGTTCTTTATAGTAGAGATCGAACTGCTCTAATTGTTCTGCTGTAAGTGTAATGCCTCGTTCCTGTAAAAGCTGTGTGAATTGAACTTCCGTATTATCCATAGATTATCCTTTCGCCGCAGTTACCCGGTTGTAATGCTCGAGATATACGAGAAGAATGGAAATATCAGCAGGTGTTACTCCGGAAATCCGGGAAGCCTGACCTATGGAGATAGGACGTATTTTGGTAAGTTTCTGCCGTGCTTCCATTGCCAAACCATGAATCTCGTTATAGTTAATATCATCCGGTATTTTTTTCTTTTCCATCTTTTGTAGCCGTTCAACATGTTGGAGTTGCTTTTCGATATATCCAGCATATTTGATTTGGATTTCTACTTGTTCCTTCATTTCTGCATCTAGCATTTCAGGTGATGGTGAGACTTGATCTACAAAACTATAATCAAGCTCTGGACGACGCATCAGAACAAGTAAATTACTACCGTCAACAATAGGCGCGGATTCATATTGCGCTAGGATATGATTTACCTCAACGGGTTTAACCTTCGTCTCTTGTAGGCGAACAATTTCACGTTCCACCCGTTCCTTCTTATCTACAAAGTTTTCGAAACGCGCTTGAGGTATCAATCCAATATCGTAGCCAATAGGCGTGAGTCGCAAGTCTGCATTATCATGACGGAGCAGCAAACGATATTCCGCTCGTGAAGTAAGCAGGCGATACGGTTCATTTGTTCCCTTAGTAACAAGATCATCAATGAGTACGCCAATGTACCCCTGTGAACGATCCAATACTACAGGTTCTTTATCTTGTACTTTACGTGCTGCATTAATACCAGCCATAACCCCTTGCCCAGCTGCTTCCTCATAACCTGAGGTGCCATTAATTTGTCCGGCAGTGAACAGACCAGGAAGACGTTTAGTTTCAAGAGATGGCCATAGCTGCGTAGGAACCATTGCATCATATTCAATAGCATAGCCATTACGCATCATTTCTACTTTTTCCATACCAGGAATTGAACGAAGAATCGCAAGCTGAACATCTTCGGGAAGACTCGTAGACAGACCTTGTACATAGTATTCCGATGTATTTTTACCTTCTGGCTCCAATAAGATCTGGTGTTTCGATTTATCACTAAATCTTACTACCTTATCTTCTATAGATGGGCAGTAGCGTGGCCCTGTTCCTTCAATAATACCTGTAAACATCGGAGCACGATGAAGGTTGTCATTAATGATCTGATGAGTAACCTCAGAAGTATACGTTAACCAACAAGGGAGTTGTTCATTGTCTGATGATTTCGTTTCAAAAGAAAAGAATTTCGGTTCATCATCCCCCGGTTGAATTTCGGTCTTCGAGAAATCAATCGTATCGCGGTGTACACGCGGTGGTGTACCTGTCTTAAACCGCACCAATTCAAATCCAAGCTCGCGCAAATGCTCGGAGAGTTTAACGGACGGCTGCTGATTGTTAGGTCCGCTCTCATACGTCAGTTCACCCATAATCACTTTACCACGCAGGTAAGTGCCTGTAGTCAGGATAACAGTCTTACTATGGTATTCCGTTCCTGTCTTCGTAATTACACCCGCACAACGTCCATCCTCAACAATTAATCGCTCAACCATTCCTTGACGAAGAGTCAAGTTAGGAGTTCTCTCCATGGTTTCCTTCATCGCATGTTGGTACAGGAACTTATCGGCTTGTGCACGCAATGCATGTACCGCAGGTCCCTTCCCTGTGTTAAGCATACGAAGTTGAATAAAAGTCTTATCTATATTACGGCCCATTTCTCCGCCAAGCGCATCAATCTCGCGCACTACATGTCCTTTGGCAGGTCCTCCTATGGACGGATTGCAGGGCATGAATGCAACCATATCCAGGTTAATTGTGATCATCAACGTGCTGCAGCCCATCCGGGCTGACGCCAGTGCTGCCTCACAACCGGCATGACCAGCGCCAATGACGATTACGTCATAGCTGCCTCCATCATAACTCATGTCCTGTTTCCCCCTATATATTATATTAAAATGCAAATGCTATTTTCCTAAACAAAATTGAGAGAATATTTGGTCTAACAACGAGTCCGCTGCTGTATCGCCAATAATTTCACCAAGTTGTTCCCATGCGAGCCGTACATCGATTTGAATCATATCAATCGGAATATACTGTTCCGCAGCATCGTATGCATCCTGTAGCGATTTATAGGCTCTTTTAAGCAGTGCTATATGTCTCACATTACTTACATATGTCAAGTCACCCGATTCCAGCTTCCCGCCAAAAAAAAGTGTCGAAATGGCATCTTCAAGTTTGTCTAGACCTTCCTCTTCCAGTACGGACATCGGTACGATGCTGGACTCATCAAAGAATGAGAGCAGCTTATCCTTATCCAGTTTGGATGGTAAGTCCATTTTATTCATGATCACCAGACATTGTCTACCGTGGATTTGTTCCATCAATGCCAATTCATCCTCATGCAGCTCTTCATTGGCGTTTAGCACAAGAAGAATCAGGTCCGCATCACTAACTGCTGCTTTAGAGCGTTCCACACCAATCTTCTCCACTACATCCATCGTTTCACGAATTCCAGCCGTATCAAGAAGCTTAAGCGGAATATTGTTTATCGTTATATATTCTTCTATTACATCGCGTGTTGTTCCGGGAATATCCGTTACAATCGCTTTGTTATCACGTGCTAATGCGTTCAGCAATGAAGATTTACCAACATTGGGACGTCCGACTATAGCTGTCATTATACCCTCGCGAAGTATTTTACCTTCATTAGAAGTCTTAAGCAGCTTTGTGATTCCTTCCATAACTTCACTGCTTTTATCTTTAATAAATTCAGCTGTCATAGATTCTACATCATGTTCTGGATAATCTATATTTACTTCGATATGAGCCAGCATCTCAATAAGTGTATGGCGCAAAGCATGAATTCGATCCGATAAGGATCCGCTGACCTGCTTTAAAGCCACTGAAAAAGCTCGATCCGACTTCGATCGAATTAAATCAATAACCGCTTCAGCCTGTGATAAATCAATACGTCCGCCTAAGAAAGCACGCTTGGTGAACTCACCGGGTTCGGCTAACCTTATCTCCTGCTGAAGAAGTAAATCCATCACCCTTCTTACAGAGATTACACCACCATGAGCACTGATCTCTACTACATCCTCGGTCGTAAAAGAACGTGGGCCCTTCATTACGGTTACTAGTACTTCTTCCATCTTCTCTCCGTTATCCGGACTAACGATATGTCCGTAATGAACGGTATGTGATTCTGCTTCAGTTAATGGAATACGGCTACGAAATAATGGTGCCACTTGGGAAATAGCCTGGGGGCCACTTACCCGAATAATAGCAATTCCTCCCTCGCCTAATGCCGTCGATACGGCAGCAATGGTGTCACTAAGCATGCTGTTTTTCACCCCAAAACGTATATTTTTTGAATAGAAACGATCTTGTATTTCAAGTATAAATGCCTTCAGCGTCCCTATAAGGANNAGAAATATAAGGATAATTTATAGCGTGCAACATATAAATTCTTATATTTTTAAAAAAACAATGACCCCTTACATTGGTCAAGGAGTCATTGCATCCATATAGTCTTTACTTCAAAGTTATAACGACGCGGCGATTCGGCTCTTCGCCCTTACTAAGGGTATTCACCTGCCGATGATCCTGTAATCTGGAGTGAATAATTTTCCGCTCCTGAGGTGACATCGGCTCTAGTACAACCTCTTTACGGGTCCGAATGACACGACCGGCTAAACGATCCGCCAGCTCTTCGAGCGTTTTTTTACGGCGCTCACGGAAGTTCTCCGCATCTAGCACAAGCCGTATAAAACTGTCGGAGTAACGGTTAGCTACGATATTAGCCAAATACTGCAGAGCATCGAGAGTTTGTCCTCTTCTACCAA
The DNA here is from genome assembly GCA_002438345.1 of Paenibacillus sp. UBA6285. Lineage (GTDB taxonomy): Bacteria > Bacillota > Bacilli > Paenibacillales > Paenibacillaceae > Paenibacillus_AQ. The sequence continues at coordinate 14,092 of DJUJ01000212.1, read as the reverse complement.
TCAACAGTCCCAAATCTGGACCTGATATCTGCAGAATCGTGGATTCCTTGGTGTGGACGATTTCGACTTCCACTTCGAGCCCCATGCTCTTAGCGACATCCACAATGAAATGAACGGCTTCTTGGTAAGCTTCCTCCACCGGTTGTCCGGAATCTTGGCGTGGCACACCGCCGTTAGCCTCCTGTTTGCTCTCTCTTGTTGACTGCTGAGGCAGTGACGGAGCACTCGCCGCTGATGCCGGTGCGGCTTCGGCTATCAAGATTAATTCAACCTTGGCACCTTTCGCACCGATCAATCCCAGGAATCCTCTTGATGGCTGCTCAAGTACGTTGACCGTTACCCGGTCCTTTTGAACTCCAAGCTGGGTTAGTCCCCGTTCTACAGCTTCTTCAATGGTTTTCCCTGTTGCGACGACTTTGCTCATTTTGACTTTTTGGCTCCCTTCGATGATTTACTGCCGCCTTTGCTCTTCACAACAGTTGAGTCATCTGTACTTTTCACAGCACTTGCGATTGCCAATTTGTGTTTATCGTTGTTGCGATATAAGAAATAGTTCTGAACAATAGTGTAAAGGTTACTGTATACCCAGTAAAGTGGCAATGCTGACGGGAAGTTGTAGGACATAACGAAAATCAGAACTGGATAGATCATCATCATGAACTGCATCGGACCCTGCTTCTGCATTGGGTTCATTTTAGTCATCATTCTAGTTTGTATAAATGTAGTTAATGCTGCAAGCACTGGCAGGATAAACAGATGATCCGGTTTACCTAGCTCCAGCCACAAGAAGGAATGCTCCCGTAGATGAGGATTATAGTAAATCGAATTGTAGAGAGCAATAAATATTGGCATTTGTACGATCAGCGGTAAACAACCCGCCATTGGATTAACCTTGTTCTCTTGGAACAAACGCATCGTTTCTTGCTGCACCTTTTCAGGTGTGTCTTTATATTTTTTCTGGATCTTTTGGAGTTCCGGTTGTATGGCTTGCATTGCACGCGAGCTCTTCACCTGTTTAATCGTAAGCGGAAGAATCAACGTGCGGACAATAATAACCATCACAAGCACGGCTAAACCATATTCTCCGTTAAACCAATCTGCAAACTTGTCCAAGGCAATGGCGAAATAATACACTACATTACTTTGCCAGAAACCTCCATTCTTCAAATCCTCCGTGGTGTGCGTGATAGCAGTTGACGACGGAGCGCATCCCGACAGAACAGCTAACGACAACACCATTACTGTGATGAGGAGAAACCATTTTCCTCGTCTAGTCTTCATTAGAGACACTTCAAAACCCCTCTCTTGAACATTCCATTCCACCGTAAATCATACCATAATAATGAATACAAATAAACAAGCCTCTTGAGCGTCCTTTATTTGCGGGAAGCCTTGAGTAGCTTGGCTTTGCGCAGTACATGCAACACGCTTTTTTCGAGCTCTCCATATTCCTTGGAAAGCGCTCCTTTTCTTACGATAAACACCATATCAAGTCCACCTGCAATTTCAGGTTCATGATGACGGACGATTTCCTTAACCAACCTTCTCATGCGGTTACGGACAACCGCGTTTCCGACCTTTTTGCTGACCGACACCCCAACTCTAAAACGCTCTACCTCTTTTTTGCTAAACCAATACACTACAAATTGATGATTCGCAAATGACTTCCCATGGCGGTATACGCGACTGAAGTCGGCACGGTTTCGTAATCGTAGACTTTTGTGCACGGGAATCTCCTTCATAAAAATCCGGTTAAAGTGTCCTTCCGAATTTTTTTCTTCTAATAGTATAGTCATTTGGAAGCCGCCATAAACGACCGCGACTACTGTGCTGAAATTTCTCCTCTATATTATAGAAAGAAAAATAATTTCAACTTCTCACAAGTATAAACGCCTTCGGCGTCCTTATAAGGACGGTGAGTGTTTATGCGAGAAATATAAGGANNTATACTTTCTTATATTTCAAAATAATTCTGTATATACGTTAAATAGCCCCGCAAAGTGTAGCTAGCGCATTAAGCGAGATCCTAGTCGTTTGCAGAGCAAAAAATAATAAAAAGCAGTAAAAAAAGACCACCGGAGTGGTCCCTTAGTGGCCTAACTTACGCACTCAAAACTTTTCTGCCTTTCAAGCGGCGAGCTGCCAGCACTCTACGGCCGTTTTTCGTGCTCATTCTTTTACGGAAACCGTGAACCTTCTTGCGTTTGCTCACATTCGGTCTAAACGTCGGTCTCATAATTGCACCTCCCTTACAGGAACTTAATTACTGTCATATAAGCAGAAACGGACTAAGCCGTCCTTATAGTAGGGACAGTATCTACATGAATCATCAATTAATTATCGAGACATATCCTTACAGAAAACACCTTTATATATTTAAACATATTTTATGCGCAAAAGTCAACCTACTGGTGGCTCCAGACCCTCCCTCTAATTCAAGCTGCTTATCCACAACTCCCATTAGAAAAAAAGTAATCCACAAGATATGACAGTTATCCACCTGTGATCAAAAAATAAAGTCGACTACTCACAGATGAGCACAACCTGTGTATAAAATTATCGAAGCTTTGGCGTAAAGTGTCGAACCGTAAACAAATTATCAACAATATGTAGTGGTGTTCCTAATAATTGTACACAAGTGCTTGAATTTGTGGATAAAATAGCCCTGCTCATTGAAAAATAAGGGGCATTTTGCTATGATGGTATTACTTTTGAATGTGAATAGATTTGTTTGTTCTCTTAATTATCAACAAGCTGTGGATAAAGTTGTGAACAAATCAAATTTATCCATATTTTTTTGTCTCTTCATATTGCCTACTGGGGATAAATATCAGCACCAACCTATTTTCTTCGACATTTCCACTTCATGGCTGATGCCACATTTGGAAGATTTAAAGGAGTGACAGTCTGTGGACAGCCATACTTCCGAATTATGGCAGCAAATTTTATCGATTATTCAAACCAAATTAAGCAAGCCGAGCTTTGATACCTGGTTTAAGGCTACTAAAGCGATAACCTTCAACTCCCAGGTTCTCATTATCTCGGCACCTACAACGTTCGCAGTAGAATGGCTGGAAAGTCGCTACACCAAACTAGTAGGAGCAACGGTCTACGAAGTCACTGGGAAACAAGTGGATGTAAAATTCGTGATTGAAGAAAGCAAGCCGCCTGAGCTTGTAGTTCAACAATCCGCTCCCACTCCCGTAGTATCACGAGAAGAAGCGCAAACGCATCTACTCAATCCCAAGTACACTTTTGACACTTTTGTAATCGGCTCCGGCAACCGTTTTGCGCATGCAGCCTCACTGGCAGTAGCCGAAGCGCCGGCCAAAGCATACAATCCCTTGTTCTTATATGGTGGTGTAGGTCTGGGCAAAACCCATTTAATGCATGCCATTGGGCACTATGTTCTAGAACATAACCCGAATAACAAGGTTATTTACATCTCATCAGAGAAATTCACGAATGAATTTATCAATTCGATCCGTGATAACCGCGGTGAAAGCTTCCGCAATAAGTATCGTAACGTTGACATTNNGATATTCAATTCCTCGCCGGAAAAGAGTCCACGCAGGAGGAGTTTTTTCATACGTTCAATGCGCTCCACGAAGAACGCAAGCAAATTATCATCTCCAGCGACCGACCGCCAAAGGAAATTCCCACACTGGAAGAACGGCTACGTTCCCGGTTCGAGTGGGGCTTGATTACGGATATTCAACCACCCGATCTAGAAACCCGAATTGCCATTTTGCGCAAAAAGGCGAAGGCAGAGAACCTTGATATCCCTAATGAGGCCATGATGTATATTGCTAACCAGATTGACACCAATATTCGTGAGCTGGAGGGTGCATTAATCCGGGTTGTTGCTTACTCTTCGCTAACTAACCAGGATGTAACCACTCATTTGGCAGCTGAAGCACTCAAGGATATTATTCCTTCCAGCCGGCCTAAGATGATTACCATCGCTGATATTCAGCAAAAAGTCGGTGAATACTACAATTTGCGCCTTGAAGACTTCAAAGCACGCAAACGTACCAAAGCCGTAGCGTTTCCACGTCAAATCGCAATGTATCTCTCCCGTGAACTAACGGATTATTCGCTCCCTAAGATTGGTGAGGCATTCGGAGGACGTGACCATACGACCGTAATTCATGCTCATGATAAAATTACACAGTCATTAAAGGTCGATCAGGAGTTGTACAAAGTGGTAAATAATCTTGCGGAGAAAATTAAAAATCCTTCCTAAGAGGAACAAAGAGCCTATACACAATCTATACACATGTGGGTAGGCTTAATTTTATGCTATTTGATAGGGTTATCCACATATTAGACGCCCCTACTACTAATACTATTAAATAACTATAATAATTCATCATGTAAAGACGCGTAATAAAGAGAAGCAAATACAACGAAATTCCCAATTTTTCAGCTAGGAGTGAAATCATGAAAATAAGCATTCTTAAAAATGAGCTCAACGAATCCATTCAACACGTATCCAAAGCTATCTCCAGTAGAACAACCATCCCTATTCTGACCGGTATTAAGCTGGAAGTTAGCCATCAAGGCGTCACATTAACTGCAAGCGACACCGATATTTCAATTCAATCGTTTATTCCAGCAGAGAATGACAGCCATACGATCGTGAAGATCGATCAGCCAGGAAGTGTTGTTCTTCCCGCTAAATTTTTCGTCGAGATTATTAAGAAGCTGCCCTCCAAAGAGATTCACATGGAAGTTAAAGAAGGATTCCAAACGTATATTTCTTCTGGATCCACTGAGATTCAGATCGTAGGTTTAGACCCTGAAGAATTCCCGGTGCTACCAAGTATTGAGGAGAACGATACGATCTCTCTACCAGGTGATTTGCTGAAAAATATGATTAAACAAACAGCCTTTTCTATTTCTACCCAAGAGACAACTCCAATATTAACGGGTATACTATGGAATCTGAGCGATAATGAGTTTAAGTTTACAGCGACGGACCGCCACCGCTTGGCTACAAGAGCAGCTCGACTAGAAGGTACGGAAAATGTCCAATTTGCCAATATCGTTATCGCTGGTAAAACCCTTAATGAGCTCAGCAAAATTATTCCTGACCAAAATATGCTTGTTGATATTGTGGTTGCGGACAATCAAGTTCTCTTTAAAATCGACAAAGTACTGTTCTATTCACGGATCCTCGATGGAATTTATCCGGATACTTCTAGAATTATTCCAACAACCTACAAAACAGAACTAACGTTGGACACAAAAAAATTAAGTGAATCGATTGATCGCGCTTATTTGCTGTCCCGAGAAGAAAAAACAAATATTGTGCGCATGCAAACACTTGATCAAGGCGGCATTGAAATTTCTTCAAGCTCCTCTGAGCTTGGTAAGGTTCGTGAAGAACTTGAAGTGATCGATTTCAAAGGTGAACCACTCAAAATATCCTTCAACTCCAAATATATGCTCGATGTCTTAAAAGTTATTGAGAGTGAGCAGCTTGTAATAGCATTTACAGGGATGATGAGTCCGATCATTTTGAAGCCGCTAGATCAAACCAATAGCTTGTATATCATTCTGCCTTACCGTACAACAAATTAATGCCAACATTCATGAACATGTGGATAAGTGGCTGAAAGGATAAAAACCATGAAAAAAATACTTATCCACAGTGGATATATTAAGCTGGATCAATTCTTAAAACTTTCTGATTGTGTATCCACAGGTGGGATGGCTAAAGCTTTATTACAGGAAGGACACGTACTGGTTAACGGAGAAGTAGAGGAACGGCGTGGAAGAAAACTTTATCCGGGTGATCAAATTGAAGTGCAGGATAACGGCACATTTCAGGTTGAAGGCGGAGGAGTTAAAGAGGAGTAGGCTAGGGGAGGAACCATTTCGTGTTTGTTAAAAATATCGGTCTGCAGCATTATCGGAATTACGGGCTGCTGCGTCTGGAGAGCCTGGGCGATGTGAATCTGATTCTGGGTCAGAACGCCCAAGGCAAAACAAACCTCATGGAGGCATTGTTCGTCCTGGCGATGACCAAAAGCCACCGCACCTCGAAGGATCGCGAACTTATCTCATTCGATGCCCCTGGAGACGCTGCTCAGATCATTGCTGAGGTAGAACGTAAGTACGGCGATCTCAAGCTAGAGCTCACCCTATCTGCCAAAGGTAAAAAAGCTAAGATTAACGGTTTAGAACAACGACGTCTTAGTGAGTTTGTGGGATCACTCAATGTGGTCATGTTTGCACCGGAAGATTTAGAGATAGTCAAAGGCACACCTGGCATCAGACGGCGTTTTCTCGATATGGAGATTGGCCAAGTCCAGCCCAGTTATCTATTTCACCTCCAGCAGTATCAAAAAATCCTCTTACAAAGGGGCAATTTGCTGAAGCAGTTATGGGGGAAAGAAGCAGCGGGGAAAGAGCTTCTGGAAATCTGGGATGCTCAACTTGTGGAGCACGGTGTTAAAATCGTAAAAAAAAGGAAACAATTCATAAAGAAGCTGCAAATATGGGCTGAAAGCATTCATCGGGGGATTACGAACGGCGGAGAAGAACTGAAATTGCTCTATGTCCCCTCTTTCGGCGATCGCGATGAGGAAGATGAAGCTGTCTTATTAGACAATTTTATGTTAAAGTTATCACAAACGAGAGAACAAGAAATCAGGCGCGGCATGACGCTGACGGGTCCCCATCGGGATGACCTGTCCTTTTTTATCAACGGAAGGGAAGCTCAGGTCTACGGTTCTCAAGGACAGCAGCGTACTACGGCTTTATCGCTCAAGCTGGCGGAAATCGAGCTGATCCATGAAGAAATCGGAGAATATCCTGTGCTGCTTCTTGATGATGTTTTATCCGAGCTTGATCCTTACCGCCAGACCCAGCTTATTGAAACCTTTCAAAGCAAGGTACAGACATTCATTACCGCTACCGGGATTGAGGGTCTGAATGCCGATAAATTAAAAGGCGCCAGCCTATATCATGTTCATGATGGAAAAGTGGAGTTATAAAGAGCGGAGGAAGATCATGTATATTCATTTGGGCGGGGAGAAGATTATTCGCTCTTCGGAGTTAATTGCAATATTTGATATTTCGATTGAGAAATCTTCCAAGGTATCTAAGCAATTCGTCATTCACTCCGAGCAGGACAAGAAGCTTGAGCGGATTGGTGAAGAGGAAGCAAAATCTATTGTCGTAACTAAAAATATCGTGTATTACTCCCCCATTTCCTCCTCCACTCTCAAAAAAAGAGCCAAAATTTTGCTCGAAATATAACTTGCGTTTAGTAACAATGAGATAATCTGAAAGAAGTAGGTGAAGGCATGTCAATGAATCAACCGACATATGATGAGAGCCAGATTCAGGTACTGGAAGGGCTGGAAGCGGTCCGGAAACGTCCGGGCATGTATATTGGTTCCACTAGTTCTAAAGGTCTCCATCGCTTGGTGTGGGAGGTCGTGGATAATAGTATCGATGAAGCCCTAGCAGGTTATTGTGACCGGATTCAAGTGATTATTCATGAGGATAACGGGATTACTGTTATCGATAATGGACGTGGCATTCCTGTAGGTGAAAATGTAAAACTTAAGAAGTCGACGCTTGAAGTCGTAATGACAGTACTGCATGCAGGTGGTAAATTCGGCGGCGGCGGATATAAAGTATCAGGCGGCTTACACGGTGTGGGTATCTCCGTAGTAAATGCCTTGTCTGAGAAGGTAGTTGTTAATGTTAAGCGTGATGGACATATCTACCAGCAGGAATACAGACGTGGTGTTCCTCAGTATGACATCAAAGTTGTCGGAAATTCAGATGAGACAGGTACGACTACAACTTTCCATCCAGACCCTGAAATATTTACCGAAACCACGGTCTTTGAATATTCGACACTGCTTACTCGTATTCGGGAGCTAGCTTTTCTTAACAAAGGAATTGAGCTTTCACTGCATGATGAGCGGACAGATGTCACCAATGTATTCAAATACGAGGGTGGTATCGTTGAATATGTGAAATATTTGAATGAGAAAAAAGAAGCGCTGCACGAGGAGCCTATCTACGTGGAAGGCTCACGAGATATGATCCAGGTTGAAGTAGCTCTCCAATATAATGATTCGTATACAGAGAACATCTACTCTTTTGCGAATAATATTAATACCCATGAGGANNTATCAACGATTATGCCCGTAAAGCGGGTGTGTTGAAGGATAGCAATTCGAATCTGACTGGTGACGACGTGCGTGAAGGATTGACGGCGATTATTTCTGTCAAAATTCCAGAACCGCAGTTTGAAGGTCAAACGAAGACAAAACTCGGAAATAGTGAAGTACGCGGTATTGTAGAATCACTGTTCGGAGAGAAACTGCAGGAGTTCCTAGAGGAGAATCCTGCAGTATCACGTCGCGTGCTTGAAAAGTCGCTTTCGGCTTCACGTGCACGAGAAGCTGCTCGTAAGGCTCGTGAGTTAACCCGTCGTAAGAGTGCACTTGAGGTCAGTGCACTGCCTGGTAAACTTGCTGACTGTTCATCCAAGGATGCGTCCATCAGCGAACTGTATATCGTCGAAGGCGACTCTGCGGGGGGATCGGCCAAGCAGGGCCGGGATCGTCATTTTCAAGCGATTCTACCGCTGCGCGGTAAGATCCTAAACGTAGAGAAAGCTCGCTTAGATCGTATTCTATCCAACGCAGAGATCCGGGCTATCATTACTGCTCTGGGTACAGGGATCAGTGATGACTTTGACCTATCGAAGGCTCGCTACCATAAAGTCGTTATTATGACGGATGCCGACGTGGATGGAGCTCATATTAGAACTCTGTTGTTAACATTCTTCTACCGTTACATGCGGAAGCTAGTAGATGCAGGCTATATCTATATCGCCCAGCCGCCACTGTTCAAGATAGAACGTAACAAAGTAATCCGTTATGCAGGCAGCGAGAAGGAACGCGATGAGATTATCGCTTCTTTTGGAGAGAATGTTAAGGTCAATGTCCAGCGCTACAAAGGTTTGGGTGAGATGAATGCTACCCAGCTGTGGGATACGACGATGGATCCTGAGGCTCGTATGATGTTACAAGTAACGATTGAAGATGCTATGCTCGCTGACAGTATTTTTGATACGCTGATGGGAGATAATGTTGAGCCAAGACGTGACTTTATCCATGAGCATGCGAAGAACGTCAGATACCTTGATGTGTAACAGTAACTTTTAACAAAACCTCCGGCTTCTATTCCTAACGGAATGAGAATGCTGGAGATTTTTTGGTTTCAGAGCTGATTTTAGGCTTTTGTGGATGGTTTGCTGCGGGTGGAGTATGGGGATTTTCTTGCTTTTACACGTCCGTATGCTACAGCATATCGATGTATTTTACGATAGATAGACTTATCAGGAAATAACTTGAATATAGCAATAGATGGGAGCGTGTTGACCTCAAGCAGCCACATATCCATATGCTGATCCATCGCAATATCCAGACCGATTTCTTTGATCCCTGGATAAGTAGATTCCAATTGACCTGCGATTTGTACGCCTAATGATTTTAAATGATTTACAGTCGAGAGGGATTCAGAAGGTTTCATGTGATTTTTTAATAATGTATTTACCGAAAGAATACTGCCTCCACTATGATAATTGGTGACGATTTTCTGAGGAGCAGCAACTCGTCCGAGCATTCCTGTTGTTTCCCATGCGCCTGATGGAGTCTTTTGGGCAAGAACTCGAAGGTCGAAGGGACGATCTTGATGACGCAGGAGATCAATTCCTTTTTGGATCAGGTAAGTACGGTTCTGAATTCGTTTCTGTAAGGCCTCATGCAGCTCTTCGGGAGTGAAGAAAACTTCTGCCGTCTTTCCATATCTTAAAATATATAGGATTTGCGCTTCTTGCTGTTCTATCTCGTCGTTATTGGGGGTGGCATTTATTTCAGTCTTCTGTTGGCTTGAACTCAAAGTCACCGTACGCTGCTCAGCTCTCATTACACCGAAACCAAAGCTTCCGCGATCAGGTTTAATATAGATCATTGTATATAATACAAGCATTTCTTTAAGAACATTTAAATCGTATTTACGAGTATCTGGCACATATAGTGATAGAGATTGATTTTGAAGGATGACTTTTGTTTTAGCCCATTTACTTGGGACGCGTTGAATCTTCATTATCTTCCTCCTTAACAATTTTGTGCAGCATTTGGCCTTTTGAATTCCTTTGTACAAAACTTGCTTAGGAAGCATAATCTTTGACGGCTGAAAATCAGGACAAGCTACCTAAACAATGGTATAATATAAGGATATGGGGTTATGCCTTATCGAACGATATTAGGATAATAAAACCGTGTTTCTTGTCTTTACAGTCTATGTACTAAAGACATTTGCGGAAAGGGCGAATACCCTAATCAACGCAAAAGAAATCAATATTAGAAGATAAAAGGCTATCATGTTTAATTGTGCTACTTTTGTGAAAGTAATATAATTAAGGGTAGCGGTTTTTTAACTGAAGGAGGTCCAGCAACTCATGGCTGAACAAAATAACCCACAAGTCAAAGATCGGGACATTGGCGTGGAAATGCGTGAATCCTTTATGGATTACGCAATGAGCATCATTGTTAGTCGGGCTTTGCCAGATGTGCGGGACGGACTCAAACCGGTTCACCGACGCATATTGTTTGCGATGTCGGAACTTGGAATGTCTGCCGATAAGCCTCATAAGAAATCTGCAAGAATTGTCGGTGAGGTTATCGGTAAGTACCACCCTCACGGTGATTCAGCTGTCTATGAAACAATGGTACGGATGGCTCAGGATTTCTCTATGCGATATATGCTTGTGGACGGTCACGGGAACTTTGGTTCGATTGATGGTGATATGGCTGCAGCGATGCGTTATACAGAAGCCCGTCTTTCCAAGATTGCAGGCGAAATGCTTCGAGATCTGAACAAAGAAACAGTTGATTTCGCACCTAACTATGATGGTGAAGAGAGTGAGCCAGTTGTATTGCCAGCTCGTTATCCGAATCTACTCGTTAATGGGGTGTCTGGTATAGCCGTAGGTATGGCTACTAATATTCCACCGCATAACCTAGGTGAAGTTATCGATGGTGTGCAGGCGATGATAAAGAATCCTGATATCACACCTATGGAATTGATGGAGTATATCCAAGGCCCTGATTTCCCTACGGCTGGATATATTTTGGGTCGTGAGGGTATTCGTCAAGCTTATCGTACCGGGCGCGGTTCAGTAACCATGCGTGCGAAGGCAACGATTGAAGAGAACAACGGCAAGGCACGGATCATTGTGCATGAGCTTCCTTACCAGGTAAACAAAGCAAGACTGNNAGTTCGTGAGAAACGGATCGACGGCATTACGGATCTTCGTGATGAATCGGACCGTAACGGTATGCGTGTAGTTGTCGAGATGAGACGAGATGTTAACCCAAGTGTTGTATTGAACAATTTATATAAACATACTTCTATGCAATCCACATTCGGTATCAACATGCTTGCCATCGTGAATAACGAGCCTAAAATCCTTAATCTACGTGATGTGCTCTATCATTATTTGCAGCACCAGATCGAAGTTATTCGCCGGCGTACGGTATTTGAACTTAAAAAAGCTGAAGCACGGGCTCATATTTTAGAGGGTCTTCGTATTGCGCTTGATCATCTGGATGAAGTTATTGCGTTAATTCGTGCATCGCGCACCACTGATATTGCTCGCGAGGGATTAATGAGCACATTCAGCCTCAGTATAGAGCAGGCTCAGGCTATCCTCGATATGCGGATGCAACGTTTGACCGGTCTGGAACGGGAGAAGATTGAGAATGAATATAATGAATTGCTAGCCAAAATTGCGGAGTACCGTGAGATTTTGGCTAACGAGCATCTTGTTCTGGAAATCATCAGTAACGAGCTGCAAGATATTCGTGATAGATATTCTGATGAACGCCGGACAGAGATTACGGTTGGTGAAGAAAGCATCCTAGATGAGGACCTTATTCCACGTGAAGAGGTTGTTATCACCGTTACACATACGGGTTACATCAAGCGTCTGCCTGTTAGCACCTACCGTAGCCAGAAGCGTGGTGGTCGCGGAGTTATCGGTATGGATACTAAGGACCAGGATTTTGTGGAGCATCTCTTCGTGAGTAACTCTCATAATTATCTGATGTTCTTTACTGCTAAGGGTAAGGTGTACCGGATTAAGGCTTATGAGATCCCAGAACTGGGACGTACTGCCCGCGGGACACCGATCATCAACCTGATTCAAATTGAACAAGGTGAGAAGATTAGTGCCGTAATCCAAGTGGAAGATAGCGATAGTGACAAGTATTTGTTCTTTGCTACCCGCGAAGGTATCGTGAAGAAGACGCCTCTTGAGGATTACAATAACATCCGCAAAGGCGGACTCATTGCTATTAATCTTCGCGAAGAGGATTCCCTGATTGAGGTTAAGCTGACGGATGGACAGCAAAATCTCATTATCGGTACAGCTCGCGGAATGTCGATTACGTTCTCCGAGAACGATGTGCGTTCTATGGGCCGTAGCGCGACTGGTGTTAAGGGTATTACGCTTGACGGTAATGACCATGTCATCGGTATGGACTGTGTCGATAAGGAGCTTGAGGTTCTGATTGTTACTAGCAAGGGTTATGGTAAACGGACACCAGCCGGTGATTATCGTTCCCAGACTCGTGGCGGTAAAGGGATCAAGACCATTAATCTCACTGAAAAGAATGGCCCTGTAGTTGGTCTTAAGGTTGTTAAGAAGGACGAAGACTTAATGATTATTACTACAAGCGGCACCCTGATTCGTACCAGCATGGATGGAATTTCTACCATGGGCCGTTATGCGCAAGGGGTTAAGCTAATTAACATCCGCGAGGATGATGCCGTGGCTACCCTGTGCAGAGCGGATAANNGAAATGTCTGAGGATGTAGAAGGCCTAGAAGAGCAAGTGACAGTGGATGAAGAATCTGGCGATATAGATCAGCCTGAAACAATCACTGAGGATGAAGAGAATAACTTAGAGTAGGTTATATACAATAAAGAGCAAGGGCTTCTACTACAGAAACCCTTGCTCTTTTTGCTGTGATTAATTAATAGCTAGATATTAATAAAATTAAGTAAGTTTTTTAAAAGAATAGTTTTACTGCACTAGTCGCTTCCATTTATCCGTACTATAATTAGCCGATAGAGTATAAATCAGTATATAAAGTACTAATTTCTCAGAAATTATCTGTCATATTAAATTGAGGTAATCCTGAGCTTATTGTTATAGAAACTAAGGGGCTGAGTATATGCCAAGTATATTGGTTGGAGAAGTTAAAGCGGGCTCAAAGATTATCAAAGATGTAATTACACCTTTGGGAGGGATTTTGTTCACTAAGGGAAAAATACTACTCCCTCGCGATCTAGATATTTTAGAGGCTTTTTTGATTGGGCAGGTGGAGATCGAAGGCGTTTNNAAGGAGAGGTGACCCCTGATGCTGTTAAAAAAACCTCCAAGCAGACATCACTTAAAGCTGGAGCAATTATAAATGAATCGATATTAGCTCAAAGCAATTCGCCTCTACACGATGAATATGACAAAATGCTCGCACTTATTAGGACCAGCTATCGTTCGGTAACCGCAGCCTCTCTTCCTATTTTTGAGTTGCGTAGTCAGTTAGAGTCACTAATTGGTCATTTGAAGGATTATAATGTCTTGAAATTTACACCACGTACTCTAAAAGACGAGGATTATAACTATCACAATGCTGTACTGTCCGCGTTGACATCATATAAGATCGCTCAGTGGTGTGGGTATCCGCAAAAGGATTGGATGCAGATCGCTTTTGCTGGATTACTACATGATATCGGAAATGCTAAAGTAGATAGTTCTCTTTTACATAAGCCGGAGCCGCTTAATAGTGGTGAAATAGAAGAGGTTCGCAGACATACTACATATGGCTATCAATTATTGCGCAATGTCACAGCGATTAATGAAGGGGTAAGACTTACGGCATTGCAACATCATGAGAAGGTCGATGGTTCCGGATATCCACTTAAGCTAGAAGGTACCCAGATTCACTTTTACGCCAAAGTAGTGGCGGTAGCAGATATATTCCACGC
>DJUJ01000166.1 GCA_002438345.1 Paenibacillus sp. UBA6285 | reverse complement strand
ACGGTTCCATACCGACGCCATTATCCTCCACGACAAAAACAATATCCTCACCGTCGAGAATTGCCCGCAGGATGAGTTTACCTCGCCCCTCCCGCTTCAGATCGATGCCATGCATAATCGCATTTTCAACAATCGGCTGCAAGATCAAATGAATCATTTCAAATTGAAATACCTTGTCGTCCGCATCGAATTCTACGTCAAATCTTGTATTGTGCATAGCTAATTGAATATGTATGTATGCTTGGACGTTAGTCCATTCATCTTGAATCGCTATAATCTGCTTTCCTTTATTTAAAGTCGTTCTGTAATAACTAGAAAGGTGATTCACCAAGTCACTAATTTCTTGGGCATCGATACGCAGCGCTTTGGAATTAATTAAAGATAAAGAATTGTATAGAAAGTGAGGATTGATCTGAGCTTGCAGCGCTTTGAGTTCGGCCGACTTTTGCGTGACTTTTGTTTGATATACTTCCGTAATGAGTTGATTAATTTGTTTAAGCATAGAACCAAATCGATCGGTAAGCTGCCCGATTTCATCTTTGGAATTCGTGGATACAACAACCGTAAGATCACCATCTTCCACCATCTTCATTTTGTTGTTTAATTTCTCGATTCCTCTTAACAGCGTCTCTGAGAACATGAAGATAATGATACTGAGGAAAACCATACAGATGAGTACAATGATACCCGTTGCGCTTAAAATATTGCGAATGCCTGTATTGTATTGATTATCGGAAACCAAATAATGCAGTGTCCAATCGGTTTGAGGAATATCTTTGTTTATAACTAAGTAGGATTCGCCACCTAAGCTCGCTTTTGAAGTACCACTGCTTGAAAGTGATTGAAGCCCGACATCATCCATCTGCTGGGCATGCTCTGTTAACACGGGCCGATTCTTTTGATCGGTAATAATGATGCCCTTCCCTTCATTCATCTTGCCAATGAAATCACCGAAGATTTTATTGTAATCAAACCTGACGTAAAGTTCAGCGCTCACGATTTGTAGATCGATATTGCGAATTACTCGTGTTGCAAACAATTCTCCATCTTCGAACCACCACTTGGTTGTCTCGCTGCCCTTTGTCGCTAGATACCAATCCTTATCCTTAACTGCTGAAGAAGGAGTAATGAAGTTTCCTAATTCAGATTGCCGATTCTCGGAATACAACATAATCTCATTCATATCCCCAACCATATACATCAAGTTAAAAAAAATAGGTTCAATTTTATCATTCAACGTCTTGAATTGTGTGTACAAATCCTGATTCGGGTTACTCATCAAATCAATAAGCGCAGGATGGAAAACAATCGATTTCATTGACACATCCTGCCTCTGAAGTCGGTAACTGATCTCTAGCGCGACCCTCTTCGCCTCGTTATCCGCGCTTTGCTGAAACTGGCTATTCAATGAAGATTTGGAACTTTGGTAAGCATACAAGCCCAGTACAATCGTTGGCAGGAAGATGACAATCACATAAGAAAGCAATAATTTCTGACGCAGGCGGATATTACGAATAAATTTGAGCAGAGTCATTTCCTTCCGCCACCCTCCCGATATTGAATAGGAGTCATGTCGTTATATTGCTTAAACATTAAATTGAAATAGGAAGTATTCGCGAATCCAACTGTACTGGCAATATCAACAACTTTAATCGTTGAATCTCGCAGCAGCTCCTTTGCTCGCTCCATACGAACAGCTGTAATATATTTGACTAGGCTTTGGCCTGTACTTTTTTTAAACAGGAAACTTAAATAACTTGGCGATAAAAAGACGCGATTAGCTAAATAGTCAACCCCAATATCACTTCCGTACTCCATCTGGATGAGTGTCTGTACATCTTCAATCACTTTGCGGCTTTGATCATCTGTATTCGTTTTAATTCGCAGCAAATGCTCCTGAAAAACGGATAAAATGACTTGCCTGAGCTCAGCAATTGAATTGCAAAGTGCGATTCGCTCCAAACCGTCCTTTAGTAAACTGCTGCTTTTTTTGCCTTGAAACTCTACTACTTTTTTCAACATTTCTGTAAATAATAGTTTGGCATACATAGAACTAAATCGCTTACTACTGCGCATACTCGCAATGAGAAACTCTATTTGATGCTCGAGTGTACGATATTCATTTCGTGCAATGGAAGTATAAATTTCCTTAAGCATAAGCTCTAACGATTCGTCATCTATATGGTCATGAATGCTTTCGTCATCTTTGGAACAAACGACACTTCTATCCATAAAAAACCGAAAATTCATTAACTCTTCCATTTGGGTGAACTCGTCATGAAGCCCCTCTAGCTTATCTACCGGACTACCAACAATAATGAAACTTCGCCGGTCGAAACGAGTCTCCAGCCATTCTTTAACCTTTTCTCCATAAGTCATAAGCTCTTGCCGGTTATCGCTGTTCTTTGAAGCGGGATCAATAACGACGAGCATGATGCTTTGGTACTCATTGATATTTAATAAAAGCATCTCATGTTTACAAGTCGATTGAAGAAATTCCAACGCTTCTGTATGATGTTGATCGAAAAAGTGATTTTGCAATCCAATCATAATCATATACATCCGCTTATTTGCCAGATGATTTAGGCCAGCAAAAGCTGCCCGTTCCTCGTAATGGACGTCACTCTCACGACCTTGAAGGAGATCAAACAGGAGCTTCTCTTTCTCATACGCCACTCCTTTATGAAAGCCTTTGATCAGCAACTCGTCTTTCTCTCTCTGAAGTCGTTCGTCATCTAGTATAGCGATTATGGATTGGAACATTTTGAGGAATTCCTTCACATCGATCGGCTTCAACATATAACTAACCGTTCCAAGTTGAATCGCTTTTTGTGCATATTCAAATTCCCCATAAGCACTGTAAATAAGCACCTTAAGGTCCGGAATGACTATCTTTGCCTGCTTGATTAACTCTAGACCGTCCATGAATGGCATGCGAATATCCGTGAATAACAGATCTACATGATGGCCCCTTATATATTCCAGCGCTACTTCCCCATCGTTGGCCTGAGTAACAGAAAAGGGTAGAGCATGCTTATGAATAAGCCATTCAATAGCATCGATTTCGGCTTGTTGATCATCGACTACTAGAATATGATACATATTTTCCTCCTATCCGTTCATCGGGCGGTATTTACTCGCTTCCAGAGGATACTCACTACAAACCAAAGCATAGCACACTAGGCATTCCTATTCCTACCATGTTACATTAACCACATGATTTGGTTCCTATTGTCAGATGGATTCTGTTAGATTTCGCAAAAATCTGTTATTTCAATGGAAATGATATTTACATTACAATGATAACTATACCGTAAAACAAATTTTCTAAATTTGGGAGGTCTTTGTATGAAGAGAACGTGGTTAATTCCCACTACCGCTTTACTCACCTTGTCAATCCTATTTACAGGCTGCAGTTCGAACAGTACGAACAACAGCAGCGCAAAGGAAAGTGCAACACCGAATGATACAAAGGCACCGAAAGAATCAAAGAATCCAGAACCGGTAAAGAAAGTGAAGGTCAGATTATCGTATTGGAACAAAGAAGACAGTGTAAAGACACTTCTGCAATTATTCAAAGATAAACTTCCCGATATAGATGTGGAGTATCAGTTCATCGATAACAAGACTTACGTAGATGTCATCAAGACACAGCTTGCAGCAGGCGAAGGTCCTGACATTATCGGTGGAGTAATCGACGCAAATACCGTCAAGACAGGGTATTTCGAAGATTTAACAGAACGTTATGCTAGCAAGTATTATGAAACCGGCACGTCCACCGCAACATTTGATAATAAACTGTACGGGTTGCCGCAAGCTAGTTGGTTTAACGGGGTTTACTATAATGTTGATCTATTTGCCAAATATGACCTGAAAATACCAACAACGCTTGATGAGTACTTCCAAGTAGCGGACGTGCTGAAGAAAAATGGAATTAAACCCCAAGCGATCGGTCTAAAGAATCCTAACGTAGCAGGCCAGTCCTTCCTTGGTTTGGCACTCAATGATTTTATCGGCACAACAGAAGGAAAACAATGGAACGATGATTTTGGCAAAGGAAACTCAAAAATGGTCGATGCGCTCGAGCCTGCTTTGACGACAT
>DJUJ01000211.1:30893-39534 GCA_002438345.1 Paenibacillus sp. UBA6285 | reverse complement strand
GAGCCAGGATCAAACTCTCCAATTAGTATTGAAAAGAGCGATATGCTCATTTTGAAACTGACGATTCATTAAATGAATCTTTTTAAAAATTAACGCGTTCCATTTGTTCAGTTTTCAAAGAACTTGCCCCTGGCATTTCGACATTCAATGTCTCTTGCACAGGAATTAGAGTATATCATGTTGTCGTATTTCTTGTCAACTTATTTTTTCATCGTTTGTGTTTCGTTTGTTCGATGCGTCATAAGCACAAGAGATAATATACCATGCTGTCATTGTGTTTGCAAGCTTTTTTTCAAATAAAAATAATCAACGTATAAATACTTTCAAACCAACACAAATTGATTCCAATAATACTTGATTTATGGCTAAATAGATTTATCGAAATCCCATGTATTACCTTCTACTTATTAGTACAGAGAGGAGTCTGAATGAAAAACAATCCTACATCTGCTGCGACCCCAATAAACACCAAGGACAAGGAGCAGCGTAATCTGCAGCAAGCAACAATCTATAAGATTTTGCTGGCAGTCAGCTTTGTTCATTTATTTAACGATTCTATTCAGGCAGTCATCCCTGCAATCTTTCCTATTCTAAAAGATAACTTGCTGCTCTCTTTTGCTCAGATTGGGTGGATCTCTTTTGCCTTAAACATGACGTCTTCAGTAATCCAGCCAGTCATAGGATATGCTGCGGACCGTAAACCTCGTCCTATATTGCTACCATTAGGTATGTGCAGCACCTTTCTAGGCGTACTTCTACTGGCTTATGCCAATAACTATATCCTTGTATTGTTCTCCGTCATGCTTATCGGCTTCGGCTCTGCCACCTTTCATCCAGAAGGCATGCGTGTTGCTCATATGGCCGCTGGTCAACGGAAGGGACTGTCGCAATCTATTTTTCAAGTCGGCGGTAATGCTGGGCAATCTTTAGGTCCAATGCTTACGAAATGGATATTCATCCCCTTTGGGCAGATTGGAGCACTGGGTTTCACTATTGTCGCTGTTGCCGGAATCGCCGTTCAGACCTATGTCGCTCGGTGGTATCGGGAGATGCTGGATGCTGGATATACGTTTCATAAGAAATCAACGGCTCGCGCAATCGATCCTGCCCGCCGCAAAAGTATTCGAAAAGCAACGATCATCCTTGTGTTCCTAGTTTTTGTGAGGTCTTGGTACGGCGCTTCTATCGGCAGTTATTATGCCTTCTATTTAATGGACAAATATCAAATGTCGCTCGATAACGCCCAAATCTATATTTTTATGTATCTGGCAGCTGGAGCTGTCGGTACATTTTTCGGAGGCCCACTGGCGGACCGCTTCGGACGGCGTAATCTCATTCTTCTCTCTATGGTCGGAACAGTGCCCTTCGCGCTGGCTCTACCCTTTGTGAGCCAAATGTGGGCAGCCATACTACTGCTGATTGGTGGTTTCATCCTTCTATCTAGCTTCTCTGTAACAGTGATCTATGCTCAAATGCTTTATCCAGGCAATATCGGAACGGTCTCAGGGTTAATCACTGGTCTTGCTTTTGGGCTCGGCGGAATTGGCTCCTTGGTACTCGGCAACCTAATAGACAGCATAGGCATTTCAAAAGTATTTATAGCTTGTGGTTTCCTACCTCTTTTTGGTTTCCTGGCCCTCCTGCTTCCTCGAGATGAGAAACTAGAAGAATGGGCGGCTCAATAAACATCAATAACATCAATAACCACTTAAAGCCTTACTCATTACTGTTGAAAATAGAGCGGCAGCCTTCCCACTGCCCTCAGTCATATGATTATCCTTATTGGTACGATCAAACCCCATCCACACCGCAGCTGTCCATTCCGAAGTATAACCAACAAACCACAGATCCCGATTGGCTTTCTTGCTTACGCCTGGCAGGTCCAATTGGGTTGTTCCGGTTTTCCCCGCTACAGGTCTGTTCATTTGCGCTTTTTTGCCTGTTCCTTCATTGACCACATTACGTAGCATAATCGTCATTGCGTCCGCGGTTCTTTGCGATATTACCTGACGTGATTCAGTGGGATGTGTGTATACGACTTTTCCTTTTGCATCCGTTATCGTGCGAACCATATGGGCGTCATAGAATTTACCGCCATTGGCAAAGACGCCGTAGGCTTGTGTCATTTTAAGTGGAGATACTCCGTTATGAAGCCCTCCCAACGCTATCGATAAGTGGTTATCCTCCTCCGTCAGTACAATTCCTAATTTGGCTGCGAATTGTCGCGCATAAGAGATCCCTACCTGCTTCAAAAGCCATACTGCTGGCGCATTTATGGATTTTTGCAATGCGGTGTTCATTGTGATCTGACCTTGGTACACACCATTCAAGTTCTCAGGTACATAGTTGCCATAAGCGTATTTACGGTCGGACAATATGCTGTTTGGGCTATACTTTCCGCTCTCGAGTGCAGGTCCATAATCAATGATAGGCTTAAAGCTGGAGCCTGGCTGCCGCGCATCAATAGTAGCCCTGTTCAAGCTCCCCTCGTTTTGTTCGCGCCCACCGATCAGTGCCACTACTTCACCTGTACGATGATCCATTATGGTCATAGCCGCTTCCACCTGCTGATCTTTTCCGTCAGGGGGGAAAGAAGCACCATTAAGAAAAGCCTGCTCCATCGCCTGTTGTGCTTTGATGTTCAACCCTGTAACGATAGTGTATCCACCCGTTCGAAGCTCTTCCACTGACTTTCCGGTGATCTGGGCCGCTTCTTTAAGCGTAGCATCCACATAATGCACACCAATGACTTCTTCTTTGTTCGCAGCGGGAGGTTGATACTGCTTATCTCTAGCCTCAATCATTTGTTCATCAGTGATCAGTCCTTGATCTAGCATGATCTGTAGAACGAGATTCCTTCTTGTTTTGGATAATGTACTATTATCTATCGGATTATAAATAGACGGTCCTTTAGGGATTCCCGCCAGGGTAGCTATTTGCCATATCTCTAGTTTTTTTAAATCTGATACGCCGAAGTAACGCTCCGCAACTGCCTTTACTCCATATTGTCCTCGTCCCATATAAATCTGATTGAGGTAAAGTCCAAGAATCTCACGTTTAGTGAGCTGCCTCTCCAATGCAAGAGCAATGGATGCCTCATTTAGCTTGCGTATTACATTCTTATTTCTGTTCAGATAAAGATTGCGAGCAAGCTGCTGAGTGATGCTACTTCCGCCCTCAGAGAGATCCATATCCACAATATTATTTAAAAAAGCGCGAGAAATCCCTTTGTAATCTATTCCATGATGGCTATAAAAACGACGGTCCTCCACTGCTAAAAACGTATTTATCAATAATGCAGGCATCTCCTCCAGCTCCGCTGTATGTCTATACCCAGAGCCCGGTAAAGGGATCATCCGTAATATCGTCCCATCCGAGGTCATAATGATGCTCGATTCCGGTAGCTGAAGTTTATCCTCTTGCTGTTTAACCACTTGTCCGCCGTATTGAAAGACGTAAAGCAAACCCACGAGCGCTATTATTATTCCAATGACACTCCCATCAAATAATAAATACCCCAGACGGAGTATCCGGGTACGCACGATCCATCTGCCATCCTTGTCTGAATGGGCTACACTTTGTTTTTTGTCGGTAACGATACTCATGATTCAATAATCAGGTTCTCTAGGAACCGCTCCATACTACGAGCTTCAACATTCGCTGCTTCAAGAAGTGCTTGGGCTTCCATCCCATTATCCGTATTATCAGCCTCTTCCACCTCACGGAGTGTACGGAGAATTGCCCGAGTCCTTATCAATAAAGCTACAGCTGGCGTTTCTTCCAACGTCCCCGGTGCTTCGCCTCTATCTGGAACTTCAATTCTTTGCATGCGATTCAGGTTAGAGGCGATTTGGCCTAATTCCCCTCCAGAGAGGACCTTGATTTCTTGTGTAGTCCCCTTGACTGCTAACTCCGAGGTCCCAACCAATACCGTGTGCAGATCGTCGGCAATCTTCTGTGAACGGAGAATAAACAACCCACTGAAGATTAGAACAAATAAAACAATGGCGCAGGGGGTTTTGCCAATATGGTTAATGATCCAGTGGATAAGACGGACAAAAAAGACTCCTGATTGCCCTGAATAATGAGAATACAGCAAAGTAACTGCCCGTAGGACAGCAAAAAGAAAGGCAGCACTCAAGAGAGCACTCCCCATGAAAATATATAGAAAGCTGATGCGAACCGTCTGAAGTCTATGCATTGTAGTTCCCTCCTTGTGCTCACAAGGATATCTTCCAAATCTTAAGAACCTGCCATGAGTTTTCTTAAGATTCTATGAAGAATGGGAAACAGGTAATGAAATCCGTCCGAAGAGGTGAGCTTTCTACATAAATAACGCCATTGTGGCGTTCGATAATACTTTTTGAAATGGCAAGACCTAAGCCTGAACCGCCTGTATGCTGTGAACGAGACTTCTCTGCCCGATAGAATCGTTCAAAAATAAACGGAACATCGCTCTCCGCAATCATTTCTCCAAAATTGCTAACGCGGACAAACGCTTCATTTCCCTTTTTACTGAAACCAATCTCCACTTTTCCGCCGCTTCTACCGTAACGGATCGCGTTCGTAATCAAATTCTCATAAGCACGAACTAGCTCTTTAGGGGAAGCCTTTATCCATAACTCATCAACTTGGTCATCGATCTCGTAGGTCATTTCAGCCTTAATAAGTTCGGGAACCGACTCCTCCGCTAACTGCCGTATGAATGCCTTTAAATCCAATCGCTCCAGAACCAGAGGATATTCTCCACTATTCACACGCGTATATTCAAAAAGATCGTCGATCAATTTACGCAGTACAAGGGATTTGGTATAGGCTATACTCACGTAATATCTTATTTCTGCTTCTTCCTGACATCGATCTTGTTCGATATATTCTAGAAAGCCGAGGACTGAGGTAAGTGGGGTCCTTAAATCGTGTGAAACGCCGGTGATCAAATCATTTTTCGCATTCACGGCTTTACGTTCCTCCTCCACGGAGTGCTGCAAACGCTCAGCCATTTCATTAATATTCTCAGCCAACACACCCAGCTCGTCCGATGTTCTGACCTCAATTCGGTGCGACATCCCTGAGCTTGTGATTTCTCGAATCCCTTTTGTGATCTCCTCCAGATACAACACCACTTTACGAGTATAGATAAAAAAGAACAGCAAAAAGCTAACAATACCAGCTGCAGTCAGTAGTGGCATAGATCCAATATGATTAATAATCCAGCGCAGGATAAAAGAATAAGGAGCTGATTCTGAGGCTGGGTTTAGATAGATCATGAAGTTAACGAGCTGGTAGCCAGCAAACAGCAGTAATCCACCTGAAAGCACACTAAGCAAAAAAGCGAATATAAACTTCCAGCGAATCGTTGTTATATATTTGGAATTCAAGAAGCCTCACCTAATCCTTTCAGGAAGGTCCATCTAATTTATATCCGACTCCCCAGACAGTCTGTATGTAACGGGGGCGCTTTGAATCCACTTCAATTTTGTCGCGGAGGTTACGAATATGTACCATAACAGTATTACCTCCATCTAAAAATGGTTCATTCCACACTTTATCGTAAATCTGCTCTAAGCTGAGCACTTGACCTTGGTGCCTTGCCAAAAGCTCTAAAATAGAAAATTCCCGCGGGGTCAGCTTAATCTTCTGCTGGTCTACATACACCTCATGCTTAGACGTATCTATAGTTAAATCTTCAAAGCTCAGCTTGCTATCGTTCAAGATATTACTATCCTTATTAAATCCGTGATAACGACGAAGATGTGACTTTACACGTGCAACAATCTCTAGAGGATTAAAAGGTTTGCCCACGTAGTCGTCCGCTCCAATGCTAAGTCCGGAGATCTTGTCCATATCCGTGTTTTTAGCTGAAAGGATGATAATCGGCATCTTCCGCTCTTCACGGATCTTCATACATGCTACTAATCCATCCATCTTAGGCATCATGACATCAAGAATAATTAAATCTACTTCTTCCTTCTGTAGACACTCCAGCGCTTGCATCCCATCATAAGCCTTAAGCAACCGATAGCCCTCATTACAGAGATAAATCGATAACAGCTCTACAATTTCCTTCTCATCATCTACTAACAATATCGTTTCTCTCTTCACAGGAGGGGTTTCCTTTCAAATATAGTAATAATATCTATAGCTTATATATTAGCAGATCAATCGAACGATTTTCCTCGAAAATAGAAACATGTACTTAAAATCGAATGACAATACGTAGTTTACGCAAAAAAGGGTACCAGCCCCTCTCGCATTTAAACGAGATGGAACTGATACCCTTTTAGGATCAAATATAAGCTGAACCTAAAACATTCTAAAAAGGAAGAGTGGCGGAGGGGAAGTTTGGAACTGTAGGAGCGATAGCGCCCGCCTTTGTCACCGGATTTCAACCGTGAAACACGGTATATAATCAAGAAATCTGGGGACAACAGCGGCCGAAAGTCCAAACATTCACCGCAGTCACGCACTTACCTTAATAGAAAATTCTTATGTTCAACTAATCTAGTATAAATATGCTTACATCTCCAGCAGTCGAATCAGCTCATCTTCATCCTCAATGACCTGAATGCCTAGTTGCTGCGCTTTGGCCAGTTTGCTGCCTGCTTTCTCGCCGGCAATAACCAAATCCGTCTTCTTAGATACACTTCCGGATACCTTCGCTCCGAGTGTTTCTAAGCGTTCAGCCGCTTCTTCGCGAGTAAGCTTTTGTAATGAACCGGTCAATACTACGGTTTTGCCGCTAAAGAAGGAATCTGTGCTAACAGGTCGGGGGGCCTCTGGAGCCTTCGCTTCAACCCCTAGCGCGCGCAACCGAGCAACATTCGCCACTACAACAGGATCTGCAAAGAAGTTAACAATGCTCTCGGCAACAATTCCGCCAATGTCCGGTAACTCGGCGAGTTCCTCCGCTTTAGCCTGCATCACAGCATCCAGATCGCGGAAATGATCCGCCAGCATCTTGGTTGTCGCTTTACCTGTATTAGGAATACCTAACGCAAAGAGGAATGAAGCGAGGTCGCGCCCTTTGCTATCCTCTAACGCTTGCAGCAAATTCTGTGCTTTTTTCTCACCAAAACGATTCAGCTGCACAAGCTGCTCAAAGGTCAATTCATACAGATCGGCAGAGTCATGTATATTAAGCTCGTCATAGAGCTGACCTGCCGTCTTCTCACTAAACGTCTCGATATCCATCGCATCACGCGAAGCGAAATGAGTGATCCGACTAATAATTTGCGGTCTACAATTCAGCTTATTGTTGCAGAAAAGATGCGCACCACGCATTTCTAGCGGATATCCGCAAGCTGGGCAATCAACAGGGAAAATGATCTCTCCACCGTCATTCTCTTCGGTCACTTTACCGAGAATCTCAGGGATAACATCATTGGAGCGTCTAATGAATACCCGTGAGCCTAATGCGAATTTCAAGTTTTTACGCTCGATATCGCCCACATTATTTAATGTGCAGTTCTGTACAGTAACTCCAGCAAGCTCTACGGCCTCAACACGAGCCAGCGGAGTCACTTTCCCGGTACGTCCTACATTCCAGCTAACAGACTCTAAGACGGTCGTCGTTTCTTCTGCTTCGAATTTATAAGCCACTGCCCAGCGCGGGAACTTATCCGTGTAACCAAGCACTTCACGGATACGGAAATCCGTAACCTTAATCACGGCTCCATCTATGAGGTAATCAAGACCAGCACGACTCTCCTCGATTCCAGCAAGCTGCTCAGTTACATCATCAAAATCATTACAGTAGGTCAGATAAGGATTCACTTTGAATTTGTTATTCCGTAGAAAATCCATCATCTCCTGATGATCGGCGAACCCTACACCTTCTGCAAAGCCAACATTATAGAAATAAGCATTCAAACGACGTTCTGCAGTGGTCTTCGGATTTAAATTGCGCAGTGCACCTGCTGCTGCATTACGGGCATTCTTAAGTGGCTCTGCAGCCCGTGTATTATAATCCGCCAGCACAGACAGATTCATGATCCCTTCCCCCTGCACCTCAATGACCCCTTCTTTAAAAGGAATCGTTAATGGAACGGATTTGATGGTCTTCACCTGTGCAAGTATTCCTTCACCCACTACACCATTGCCCCGCGTCGATGCCTGTTCAAGAACACCATTCCGATAGGTCAGATTTAGCGTCAAGCCATCGAACTTCAGTTCTACTGCATAACAAGGATCAGGTAGAGGGTTGTCGGGGTTCTTAAGATTGTACTCATTCACTAAACGAAGTACCCGCGTATTCCAGCTCCGCAGCTGTTCAATATTTTGTGCTTTATCCAGACTCCAAAGCGGAGCCAGATGCCGATGCGGCGTGAAGCCCTTAAGCAGTTCTCCTCCTACTCGTTGTGTAGGAGAGTCCGGTAACACGAAGCCACTCTCGGTCTCCAGTGCTACAAGCTTGTCGTATAAAACATCGTATTCCTTATCGCTGACTAGCGGTGCATCCAGCGTGTAATAGTGGTAATTATAGTGATTTAATTCTGCAACAAGCTCTTCCATCACATGCATAGCATCCATGCAGGTACATCCCTCCGTCAATAAGTGTCCTTCGGTTAGCGTGGGCTAAATATCCGTTCGTTAATCGTTCCCTACTAGAGGTTGTTCAAAAAGTCCGCTTTTGATCACGAAG
>DJUJ01000211.1:0-30827 GCA_002438345.1 Paenibacillus sp. UBA6285 | reverse complement strand
GGTGCTCACGTAGCTTCCACTACGCTCCGCTCCTCAGTTTCTACCTTCATCCAATCTTCTCGGTGCTGAAAACCGTACTTTTTGAACTCGCACTACTGTTATTCCACTCTGGTAATCGGTGCAAACCCAGCAAGCAGTCGTTTCACACCCACTGGTGCCGGAAAAGCAATCTGTAGCTCTGTGTCATTCCCGGTGCCCTTAACGGCCACAACGGTGCCAGTGCCCCACTTGCCGTGGGAAACCTTATCGCCTGCCTTGTATTCGCCAGCCGCTGCAGCCCCTGCTCCAGGAGCACGCTGTGCGCCTCCTGAGGTTATGGTCACGTTGCTCTTGCTTGTCGCCGCTGACGCTGTGCTTCCGCCGCCAGACGGTGTAGCTCCGGTGGCTCCACCTCGGCCCCCGAAGTTGCCACGGCCACCGCCGCTAAAGCCGCGTCCGCCGTAAGCACCGCCTACCTCCGCGCCTCCACGTTGGAAGCGGTCCTGAGTCTTAACGGTATCTTCCTTCAGTTCTTCCGGAATCTCCTCCAAGAAGCGGGACGGTTGGTTCGCCGTCGTCCGCCCAAAGAGCGTACGCATCCGCGCGCAGGAGAGAAACAGTTGTTTCTCAGCGCGGGTGATTCCTACATACGCAAGCCGGCGTTCCTCTTCCAGCTCGTCGTTATCCTGGAAGGCACGGCTATGCGGGAACACGCCTTCTTCCATCCCGACAATAAATACCGTTGGGAACTCCAGACCTTTGGCGCTATGCATCGTCATCAGGACTACAGCATCACTACGATCTTCTTCATCATCGTTCACACTATCAATATCTGCGATAAGTGCTAGATCCGTGAGGAAGGAGACCAGTGACTTGTCTTCGTTATTCTTTTCAAACTCCATAGTCACGGACAAGAACTCATCGATATTCTCTAGTCGCGAGCGAGATTCGAGTGTGTTTTCATTTTGCAGCTCCAAACGGTACTGCGACATCTCTAGTATTTTTTCCGTCAGCTCGGTTACAGACAGGAACTCCACCATACGGTGCAGAGCTTCAATCATATCGTAGAACTCTACTAGCATATTCCGTGTCCGGCCAGCAAAGCCCAAATCATCCACCGTTTGCAGAACTCGGAAAATAGATATACCACGTTCACCAGCCGCAGCTGCCAACTTGCCAACCGTTGTATCGCCCAACCCCCGCTTAGGAACATTAATAATACGCGTCAGGCTGATATCATCATCAGGGTTAGACAGTAAACGTAGATACGCAAGAAGATCCTTGATTTCTTTTCGATCATAGAACTTAATCCCGCCAACGATTTGATATGGAATATCTGATTTGATCAGAATTTCCTCGATTACCCGTGACTGGGCATTCGTACGATACAGAATTGCGTGATTCTGGTAGGCTTGGCCCTGTTTCACGTTCTTACTGATTTCTCCGGTTACAAAGTAACCTTCATCATGCTCGGAATCTGCTCGGTACACCTTAATCTTGGCGCCTTCTTCGGAGTCGGTCCACAGCTTCTTCGGCTTCCGTCCACTATTGAGAGCGATCACGCCATTGGCTGCATTCAGGATATTAGCGGTCGAACGATAGTTCTGCTCTAGAAGAATCGTCTTCGCTTCTGGATAGTCCTCTTCAAAATTAAGAATGTTCGTAATATCCGCTCCGCGCCAGCGATAAATCGACTGGTCACTATCCCCTACCACACAAATCCGGTGGTGGCTGTCAGCGAGCATACGGCACAACATGTACTGCGCTCTATTCGTATCCTGATACTCATCCACGTGGATGTATTTGAACTTCTTTTGGTAGAAATCCAGAACCTCAGGAACTTCCTTAAATAATTCGATCGTCTTCATAATCAAATCATCAAAGTCGAGCGAGTTATTGCTTCTCAGACGCTTTTGGTACATCTTATATACCTTAGCAACTAAGCCTTCAAAATAATCGCCGACCTTCTGCTCATACTGCGCCGGAGTGATCAGCTCATTCTTGGATGCGCTAATAATGGCCTGCACAGCTTTTGGCTCGAATTTCTTCGTATCGATGTTCAGTTCCTTCATACAGTTACGTATTACGGATAACTGATCTGTAGAGTCTAGAATGGAGAAGTTGGAGGTAAAACCAATCCGCTCGATATCTTTTCGCAAAATCCGAACGCACATAGAGTGAAAGGTGGATACCCAAATGTCTCTTCCCTCAGGTCCAACGAGCTTAGATACACGTTCCTGCATTTCCCTTGCGGCTTTATTCGTAAACGTAATCGCCAAAATCGCCCAAGGCGGCGCCTTTCGATTGGCAATCAGCCAGGCAATTCTGTGAGTCAACACTCTCGTCTTTCCACTGCCCGCACCCGCCATAATCAAAAGAGGGCCTTCGGTTGTTTCGACAGCCTGCCTTTGTGGAGGATTCAATCGGCTGACTGCATCTTGTATGCTAATAAGTTGCATGTGTAACATGCTCCTTTCTAAATGTAAAATCACAAATCATAAGTAGCTAAAAAACAAAACTAGTGTTTGATCGTTCGAGAACAAGCCACTACGGGTTCGGAGGGTTCTTACGATCGCTGTTAAAGCCCAATTTCTTGATTCAATAAAAAGATTATCGGTTGAAATAGGTCTTTAAAGGCGACCACTGGCGTTTCCCCAGAATCCCCCCGACCCTCCGCTCTGTCCGTACGTCAAGCCTATCTCTAATTTTTAGAGTAAACAATCTTAAGTAGTCCTGGAAATAACCACTAATCAAATTTCTCTTGTACTGTCTTCTTCACAGCCTCAACCGTTAATAGAGCCTGCTGTACATCACTATAAATAATATTGCCGACCACTACTGTATCACACAGAGCTGCTGCCTGCTTGGCCTCCGCCTCACAAGTAATGCCCCCTCCATAAAAAAGCTGGGCTTGCTCCACCATTTCGCGCACTGTTCGTACCGTCTCCATATCTCCGAACATCCCGCTATACTCAAGATATACTATTGGCAGTGACATCAGCTTGTCCGCGACCTGGGCATAAGCAGCCGCCTCTTCAGCATCAATGGCCGTCTCAGCCCCTGTAATCCGAGCAACCGAAGAGTCACTATTCAACACAATATAGCCTTCTGTTAGTAGCAAATCCCATGGAATCATAAATCCATAGCGTTCAATAGCTCGGCGATGATGGCCTACAATCCAAGCTGGATCTGGAGTATTGAGCACCATTGGAATCATATAAAGATCAAATCCGGGCACAGCAGCCTCAAGTTCGGATACTTCGAGTGCACAGGGTAACTCAAAACGTCTTACTCTCAATAAGAGATCCACTGTATTCTCATAGGTTACTCCTGTTGAGCCCCCTATCAGTATGGCATCCGTGCCAGATAAGCAAACGGCCTCCAAATCCTCATCAGAAATCATACGGTCTGGATCCAGCTTAAACACATGCCGCCAAGGTTTGATCATTTGCTGCACTGATTTCATGAGAATCTCCTTAATAGTCATTTGGGCAAGACAAAGACACTCCTGCCGCCGCAAAAGATATAGATCTAGTCTATGCCAGCACAGCAGGTGTGTCAATTTAAAGCGAACAAAAATGCGAACATTTTTTCGTATATAAATTTGGGGCCCCCCCGCAAAGTACCTGAATACGCATCTATGGAAAGCACCACTTTGTGGGGATATATTAGTGGTAATGAGTGGTCAAAGATTTCAACGTAAACCTCTCATGTTATTCAAATCATCCTCAGTTACAAAATCAGTATAGAATCCGTCCACTCCCATACGGGATAGCTCCCGAATTTCATCTTCTTCATTCACTGTATGAACATATACACGAGCTCTAGCCTTTTTCAGCTTTTTAACAAAGTCCTTAGTCGCTCGGCTAGCTGGCATTGTGATATCTACTCCAGTTTTTTTGACAAAATCAATGACTTGTTCATCCGTATCCTGAGATTGGTAAAGCGTATAGAGCACTTCTGAAAAAGAGTGTACCTTNNTAATCTCATCGAGCATCGTCTGATTATATATTTGTGGAACAATCCGATCCAATAATGCTGGATCTCGTTGCATCGCCGCTTCAGTCAACAATGTAAATTGTTTATTTATAAGTTCAGGTTTAATTTCTTTCGTATCCGTAACAATATAAGCATCTGGATAATGCTGCATCAGATCAAGCAACTTCTCGACATCGATCGGGGAGTATATATCCAGGATTGGACTATCCATGAATTCCTTATAATCTAGTACTACCCCTTGTTTATTAGCAGGAAGAACATCCAACTGACCTAAAAGCTTGCTCATATTCCCTGACCACTCATACCGACCCACTAGCTGATCATCTGTCGTTAACAACAAATCAACTTCAAATACGCGAGTTCCCTGTGCATAGTTAGCAACAAATGCCTCAAGGGCATTGGTGTACGTATAGCCATTAATGCCGCCCATGGCATGTGCAACGACCTTATGAGATTCAAAGCCGCTTGCAGGCTGCTCATCTTCCTTACTAAAAGTGATTACAAGTAGCATTACAAGTGCCCCAATTACGATTACGGTTGCAACAATCTTTTTCTTATCCATAGGTGAGAGTTTCCTTTGCGAAGTTTAGATTAGAAAACAATAGAAAAACAATACCCCGCTCTACCGATGGTAGAACGGGGATCCTATTAAAGTTTTAGCAAATCTGAATAAGTGCAGGAATCAATAAGCATTTTTGTTGACGAAGGGNNCAATAAAGACCAGTTCTCGATATAGAAGATATCGTGCTTGATCCGCTCCTCGATAGAGGTGTCACCACGAAGTCCGTTGCTCTGTGCCCAACCTGTAATTCCAGGACGTACATGATGCTTAACCATATACTTCGGAATCTCGTCACGGAACTGTTCCACATAATATGGGCGTTCTGGTCGAGGACCCACAACACTCATATGTCCCAGTAGTACATTAAAGAATTGCGGAAGCTCATCCAGACTTGTCTTGCGGATGAAGGTTCCAAATCGAGTTCTGCGAGGATCTTCTCGTGTACTCCAGCCTGTATCCTCTTCGCCGTCCTGTTGCATTTTCATCGAACGGAACTTATACATCATAAAATTACGACGGTTCAATCCGACCCGTTCCTGCCGGAATATAATCGGTCCCGGAGAGGTCAGTCGTACACCAAGAGCCACGATAAGCATTACAGGAGATATCATAATAATTGCGAATAAGGAGAACACAATATCAAACAAACGTTTTGCCATCTTATTACCCGTCATATCCAGTGGAATATCACGAACATTGATCATTGGCATACCTGCAAAATTATCAAAGTAAGGGCGTGCTGGTAAGTAGTCGAAAAAGTCAGGGATAATCAATGTGCGTACGCCTGCTTTTTCACAAGCCGCAATAATAGAAGGATACTTCGAGTGCGCATCGAGTGGTAGCGCCAGAATAACCTCATCCACAGGCAGCATCTCTAGCATACCGGACAACTGATCAACCGTTCCTAAGATCGGTTTATATCGCTGTTCTTCAATTGCATCCCAAGTATGATAGTCATCCAGGAAACCAATCGCTTCATATCCGAGCTCGGGGTATTGCTCCAAATTGTTGTAGAATCTTTTACCTAGTGTACCTGCACCGATGATTAGTACGAACTGGCGATTGTGACCTTTTTCTCTTAAAGATTTAAGCATCTTCTTCAGTACATAACGGTACAGCATAATAGAAAGAACATTAAATCCCATATAAAGAGCTAGATATGTCCGGGAGATATTTATTTCTTTCACGAAGAACATCAGACCGAGCAGGATGAAAATACCCATAATATGCACTTGGAAAATCTTAATAAATTCATCAACAAACCGTTTCTTACGCTTAGGCAAATACAGCGATAGCAGTATACCGATTAGTACAGCCACTCCGCCATAAATCAAACTCCAGTAAGCGTATGACTCTACAGGCAACGGATTCTCATACTTCATCCATCCGCTTCTAAACTTTAGCCACCAGGCTACTAAGAAGGACAGCTGGATGACAAGAAAGTCAGCCACCATATAGAGCTGTGTCAAAAATTTCTGATTCCGCCGAATCATGAACTCACCTCAGTATTTTTATCGTTACGACTACCTGCTTCACTGGCAGTATTAAGGCTCTGAGCAGGTGATGGTACAGTCTTAGGAGAGATTAAGGCATTCCGCAAAAGCGAAAGTACGAACTTCACACCAACACCGGCATAGACCGTTCCATTTATCATACTGTTGTACTTCTTACTATAATGCTTACGATGAAATAAAATCATTGCCCGGTGGAATTCATAGACGATCTTGAATGGTCTGCGTCTGGCGCTACCGCCTTTAAGATGCACGATAGAAGTCTTCGGATAATAATAAATCCCCCATCCAGCCTCTTTAATACGATAACACCAATCTAAATCCTCACCGTACATAAAGAACTCCTCATCCAATCCACCCACCTGATCAATTGTCTCCTGCCGCAGTAGCATAAACGCACCAACCAAACAATCTATCGGGTAATCAAGATCAGGGTCCAAATATCCTAACTGGTAACCATTAAACCTAGGACGATCCGGAAACAGCTTACTAAATCCAAAAGCATAATAGAAGGAAGCCGACGGTGTAGGAAATCCCCGCTTGCAAGCTTTATCTAGCGAACCATCCGGCAAAATAATCTTACAGCCTGACGCCCCAACATCGGGCCGACCATCCATAAAGGAGATCATTGTCTCCAGCGTATCCTTACGTACCACCGTATCTGAATTCAGCAGAAGCACATACCGTCCGGATGAAGCCTCCATTCCCTGATTATTAGCACGGGCAAAACCGACATTGTCGTTATTTGCGATCAATATCACACCTGGAAACTCTCTACTAATCTTCTCTACCGAATCATCGCGGGAATTGTTGTCTATCAAAATAATCTCATAGGAAAAGTTCGTTTCTGAGTCATATACCGACCTGAGACAATCCATCGTCAGGCGACACGTGTTGTAATTAACAATAAGTATACTTACATCTACATTCACTGCGTAACGCTCCTGACAAATATAGTAACCTACCGACAATTATTATAACATAAATATCTCCTAGACTGGGGGAGGGCATGTTTAGAGGATTATGACATTTTGTCTAAACTGCTGAGTATTTGTGTGCAAACTATGGGGAATCTTCTTTCCTTTTCAGCTTATATATAGTCAATGAGTATGAGAAATTTAAATAATAAATTCTCTGCCTTGGATTGACGGTAAAGATTAGAATTACGAATATATTGAATTCTAGTCGATAGCGTCGGACGTGGTTGCGTGAATAATTGAAGTTGGTGAAGCTTGGCAGAGTCTAGTTGGTCACTGTATAGACGTTCGAACTCCAATGCTTGCCGCTTTAAAAGCTTCTGACCTGAATGTTTGCGAAAGCTCTTCCATTTACTTCGCAGTAGCTGGAAAATAGATTGGTGCCCTCCCACAACATTATTAAGATGCTGCCGATAATATATCGTTGGCTTCTCATCATAATATACATTACCAAATGCAGATATACAGAGATATGCCCACCAATCATGCATCTGAAGTTTATTCGTTTCAATTACTTTCGTAACAATCAATTCTCTTGCTGATTTGTTAATAACAACGGTTGCTCCTACTGCTATATTTTGCACGAGGGCATTGTAGAAGGATGGTTTCTTCAAGGGAACCGATGGCCAAATTTTGAGTGGGTTAAGATCTTGATCTGCCAGCATAGTAGATGAGAAATACATCCCAGGCATATCACTCGAAA
The DNA here is from genome assembly GCA_002438345.1 of Paenibacillus sp. UBA6285. GTDB lineage: Bacteria > Bacillota > Bacilli > Paenibacillales > Paenibacillaceae > Paenibacillus_AQ. Next base: position 23,096 of record DJUJ01000211.1, on the reverse strand, counting down.
GTAGAGCCTGAACCGCTCTTTCAACTTTATCATTCATCCAAACATCGTCTTGGTCACAAAAGCATATATATGATGCTTCAATATCAGCTGCTTGCAGCAACGCGTAAAAGCTAGGTATAACTCCTACATTACTGCCATTAATAAACTGAATCTTGTCAGGGAACATTTTCACGAACTTCTGAATTAGCGAAACAGTATTATCCTTCGAACCGTCATCACGGATAAGTATAGATAAATTGGCGTAGGATTGATTGAGAATACTGTGTAATTGTTCTTCAAAATATTTCTCACCATTGTATGTTGACATAAGAACTTGAACTTTACTCATGGGTCACCTACTTCATAAACATAGTGGGAGAATGACAGCACCTCCACTTGTTAGATTATAGAGCACTTCAGAATGGTATGAAAGGATTTTTCATAAAAAATAAGACCACTACAATAAGCAGTGATCTTGTATTAAAGGCTATTTATCGGTGATTAAATAAGGAACAAACTCATGTAAAGCCTCTCTCCAAGGTCGCAGATCTTCCAATCCATTCGTGCGGATCGATAGATGTTCCATCACAGAATTACTCGGTCTCGGGGCAGGCCGAGTAAATTTATCGGTTGAGCATGGTAACAATTCAGGCTTTAATCCAGCTTCATCAAAGATTGCCTGGGCAAATTCAAACCATGAACAACTCCCCGTATTTGAAGCATGATAGATGCCATAGGCCTCTGTCTTTATAAGCCTCTCGAGGAAATGAGCCAAATCCACCGTATAAGTCGGAGATCCAATTTGATCATGTACAACTTGCAGTGATGGCTTCTCCATACCTAACTTCAACATCGTCTTTACAAAGTTATTACCCTGCACTCCATACACCCATGATGTGCGAACAATAAAATATTTCGACGATAAGGATTGAACTAAATGTTCACCTGCTCGTTTCGACTTGCCATACACGGTTTGAGGATTAGTATTGTCATATTCACGGTAAGGAAGGGAAGACTTCCCATCGAATACATAATCCGTACTAATATAGCAAACCTTCGCCCCGATCTTCTCAGCAGCAACAGCAATATTGCGACTTCCTACAGCATTGACTAGATATGCACCATCTTCATCCGTTTCTGCAGCATCAACTGCCGTGTAAGCTGCACAATGAATAATTACATCAGGCTTCGTGCTCGTAATCACCTCTTCGCACTGAAGCTGGTTAGTTATATCAAGTTCATATCGTGTACATGCCAGTATATGGTGACCCTTTTGCGCCCCTACAAGAACAACATCCTTCCCGAGTTGACCGTTGGCACCTGTCACAAGTATTCTCATACTACTCACCTAAGCGCTCTCCATATTGTTTCGCATAATACGTTTGATACACACCACTCTGAATTCGTGTCCACCATTCCTTATTGTCGAGATACCACTGAATAGTTTTCTTAATCCCTTTTTCAAAAGGAAATTGCGGTTGCCATCCTAACTCCGTCCGAAGCTTCGTAGCATCGATCGCATAGCGACGGTCATGACCTGGACGATCTGTTACATAGGTAATCAATGACTTTGGTTTATTCAACGCCTCTAGAATATTCTCTACAATTTGAATATTCGTCTGTTCATTGTTGCCACCTACATTGTAAACTTCACCGCTTTTACCGTTATGAATAACCAAGTCAATCGCACTGCAATGATCCTCAACATACAGCCAGTCGCGAACATTTAGCCCATCACCATAGACAGGGAGTTTCTTATCATGTAATGCGTTAGAGATCATTAACGGAATTAACTTTTCAGGGAAATGATACGGTCCATAATTATTTGAGCAACGAGTAATATTAATATCCATACCATATGTTTCATGATATGCGCGTACTAACAAATCCCCCCCTGTCTTACTTGCGGAATAGGGGCTGTTCGGTGCGAGAGGTGTGGTCTCCGAAAACAATCCGGTATCACCTAATGTTCCATATACCTCATCAGTAGAAATCTGTACATACTTCTGAACACCATACTTCCGCGTTGCATCAAGGAGCACCTGCGTACCCAGTACATTCGTATGAACGAAGATTCCTGGTTCTAAAATGCTTCGATCAACGTGAGATTCCGCAGCAAAGTTAACAACCACATCAATTCCTTGCTGGAAGATTTCATCTACCTTTTGAGCATCCGTAATATCACCTTTAATAAATTGATAGTTCGAATTACACTCGATACTCTTCAAATTCTCAAGATTACCCGCATACGTTAATGCATCAAGATTTATCATCTGATAGTCTGGATATTTATTAACCATGTAGGTTACAAAGTTACTGCCGATAAAGCCAGCCCCTCCTGTTACGAGTAGCTTCAACATCTATTCCCCCTTATTGATAATTGATTTCTACATCCTTATAAAGAACCTCCGAATTAGGTTGCAGCGTGCAAAATCATGGGAAAAGCCTTGCGGAACGAGATATTGACGTTTATTCTGACACTGATCCTAAACCCGATCAACTTAAAAAAACGAATCAATGATCTAACGCATAATCCATATTATATGCAAGAATCCTTTCGCAGATATAACTATCCATAAAAAAACAAGATCGTATATGGATCGCGGGTTTAATGATACATACGCCATGCAATTCGTTTCAATTAATCGCATGGCGTATGGCGCATCTCTATATTTTAGTTTTTTAAATTCATCAGACAATGAAATAGTTTGAATCAATTCATTTGCTTTAGCCCAAGATGAATGAGTCCCAGCACCCATCCACGAGCCTTGAAGTATACTCACCACATTCAATATATGCATTATTAACGTCAGTGATCTCAAATTCGTCACGATTTGAAAGTTTGTGTGTTTTTGCGATATCAAATACTTTGTTATAAAAAAATAAATTCTTGTCACCGCATAATTATTCTTAGCCGTTGTGGCCTTTCCTCAAATAGAAACTAATCTGTCTCAATTCAACTACACCATGTTTTTGAAAATCTCACACTTCTTGAAATAGGATTTAAGCACAGTTAGTTTGTAGTTTGTAGTTTGTAGTTTGAAAATATGAATGTACTCAGAAATGTTAGTTATCCCCAAAAATAACTTTCATCTGAACGACTTCAACAATAAGTTCCACAAGGTCAAGAGCCTAGGCTATGCCTCCAACTTCACCTTGGACTTTATAAGTAAATGTTACGCCCATATCAAGTCAATAAGCAAACGGGTTGACAACGCCACTCATATATTCTTTGCCAGTGACGATGAGGAAATCTGTTAAATTAACTTGTTAGCTTGTTTATAGAGTGAAGGAACATTAGATNNTATTTTCAGTCGAGAAGTATTTGTTTGTTAGTTAGTGATTTTAGTTAAAGGATATACTTCCTACGATATTCAATTAAAGTAACTGCTCCAAGACATCTGTCATGATGTCCCAAATAATTCACTAAAACTTATATTTATCATCGACAAATATAGTATTAATAAAAGTATCAGCAAACACCCTATAACCATGTAATTCTAAAAATTCTATAATTTCTTTCTCTTTATAGAATCCATCTCTACCATTTTGAATAGTTTCAATACAAAATGAGATTGGTCGATACTTATCAAAATCAATACTAGTTAGAATCTCCATTTCTAGACCCTCAGTATCAATTGACACAAAATCTATACCATCAAGAAAATATTCACTCAAAACTTGATTAATATTCATTGTTGGAACTTCTATTACTTTTTCAATTTTTCTACCTAACTCATTCACATACTTATTAGCTATACTTTCTGAAAATGTGTTTAGACCCTTTTCGTCCATTACATAAAACAATAAATTGGACTCTTCTTGCGTAATCCCTACATTAAGAACTATATCTCGAGTTCTTTTTTCTGCAATCTTCGAAACTAATGATGGGTCTGCCTCCACGCAAACACCTTTACAATTGAAAAACTTATAAAATAAATAAGTGTTATTACATGATGATGGATGATGTGCACCAATATCAAGATATCTAATTTCATCTAACTTCAGACAATCCATTAGTAACCATTTAGCTATAACATCTTCTCCAGCTTGTGAATACGAATAATTTTCATTTTCATTCTCTAAAAGTTGTTCGGGTAAAGCATTTGAATGATGATTATTAATTTTTGAAGCTTTTTGAAAATATCTATTCACATTCGCAATGAAACTATAATTACCTGTAGAATATACTCTCATCTCTACTTGAGAAGTTTCCAATAAATTAAACTCCAAAGAGAATATATTACTAAATAACATTTCATTTAATGAAATTTGTTTCATCGCAATTACATTATCATTTACTGCAATAGATAATACTGCAACCTCATTCTTATTATCAATACAAAAAGGAAAGATATCTTCATAAAACTCTAATTCAAACTTAGCAAAATACTCTCCTTTTTGTAAACTGGCATATGGTCCAAATAACGAAAAACCAGAATCTCCTCTTTTTGTATAGACAACTGATTTATTATTATATTGTATCAATGTCCCTACATTCAGAAAAACACTCTCATCAGACACTAATTTCAACCTAGGTTTCAATTCTTCTAGTTTATTTATCTCCACATAACTACAAGATAATGCAATATCAGGAGTGGTATTAGAACACTCTATTTTTCTTTTTAATTCCAATAATGAGGAATTGCTATATATATATATAAAATCAAATTTTTCAAATAAACCATCATGATCATCACTAATATTGTAGCTTTCAACGTTAGTTTTATATGGATAAAAATTAGTAAACCACTCAATACTGCACCCTACACATATAATATTTTCGTATTTAGTAGTTATTGTGCTTATAAACTTTGAATTACGATTAATTAAACTATACATAACATTGGTATTATTCATGTCCACCTCATACAAAATATTGGTTTATTTATTTATGTTTTGAAATTATTTCCTTATAAATCCTGACACTATTCTGCGAACAAATATTTGCAGTAAATAATTCTTCATATCTTTTTCTTCCATTCATGCCTAGTTTTATTCTTAAGTTGCTGTCCTCAATTAATTTCATTAGCGCATTGGTTAATTCATCCGAATTATTCGGTGGTACTAGAATACCACTCACTCCATCATCAATAACTTCGGTCATGCCACCAACATTACATCCAATCACAGGTTTTTGAAACCTCATTGCTTCTAGAAATATTATTCCAAATGATTCATATAAAGAAGGCGAGACAAATATGTCGCAAGAATTAAATTCGCACTCTTTTTGGACTTCGCTTATCTCCCCTAGAAATTCAACTTTATTGATCCAATCATAGTTCTGATATTTTTTCAAAAAATGATTTTTAAAAGTATCCCCTAACTGGTTATCAACAATATCATCTTTACCGGCGATTCTGAATTCCACATTAGAATACTTTTCAGCAATATTTTCTATCGCATCAAATAAGTTTTCCATGCCTTTTCTTCTTTCTAATCTTCCAATGAAGAAAACAGTTATATTATTAGATACTTTATCGATATTTGCACCATTAAATATTTCATCGGTTATCCCTAAGTAACATAGATGGCTTTTACTCTTATCAAAAGTCAATTGATACAAATTTTCTATAGTTTCCTTTATTGCATTACTTATATAAATTATTCCAGATGACTCTTGAATAAATACTGCTTCCATCTCCGCATTAAGATTTAGATCCTCGTTTAGTATCCATTTCTGTGTATCAGCAACCATTAAACTGGGTGTTTCAACCCTAACTGTAACAGGAATTGCGCCAAGTTTATTAGATACAAGTCCTTCATAATCCCACAACGCAGATTCAATAATATCAAATTTATACACATTATTAGTTAAGTTGATTTTCTTAAACACACCATAAGAATACTCCAAGTTTCCTTTTGTAATATTTGTTTTCGATAATGCTTCATCAACATTATCAAGACTAACCCCACTCGTAAAGTGATAATTAATTCCATCTCTTAGGTATGAGTTGGAGTCTCCTTGTGTAATAATATGAACATTATGTCCCATACGAGTTAACTCTTCTGCAAGCTCCATCGTATATTTAGCAACACCGCCTAATCTACTATCTATACCATAGCGACATAATAGAACAATATTCAAATAATCAGGCAGTAATTTTGTATTAAACTTTAAAAACGGCTTTGTATTATCTAGATTACTATTTGTTAATCTAGCAGCTTGTTCTCCATCTGCGTATCCTCTTGAAAAAGCATTTTTATATTCCCTTAATCGTTCTCGATACTCTTTAGAAAACAAATCCAATCCGGCTAAAGCATTATTTTTATAGACCTTAAGTTTTTCTTTAATTAAATCTCGTTTTTCTTTTTCAGTAATTCCATTAAAATCAGCATTTTTCAAGGCGAAATAAGTTGAGTTCTTAATAATTGGATACCAATTTTTAAGAACTCTGTTTTCCCCTCTTAAATCACTTGCTGCGTAGGCATGATGTATAGCTGCATTAGGATGATGTAAAATTTTATATCCTTTCTTAATAATCCTAACTGCAAGATCACTTTCATCATGAAAATACTCATAATACTCGTCAAATCCATCAACTTCAATCAATGCTGTTCTTCTAAATGAACAATTGCAACCAATCATAATATTAAAATATTCACCGTTTGAATCATTGTAATCTTGAGGATAATCAAAACTTCCTAATGGAACGCCGTACATATCTATAACTACGTTTTGATTTTGAATAGTAGTAAAATCAGCGCCATCAATTACTTTTCCACCTACTCCACCAACCGTATCATCAGAATATAATGATAATAATTCATCTAACCAAGTTGCAGTAGGTATTGCATCATCATCTATAAATGCAACTATCTCACCAGCACTTGCTTGTATCCCAATATTTCTTGATACAGAAAGGTTAGCTATAGGACAATTCTCTACTTTTATTAAATGTTCGTATTGAGCTAAAATTGAGGCAGTATTATCACTAGATGGACCATTAACAACAATTACTTCAAAATTTTTATATGTGAGATGCTTAAGAGAATCTAATAATTTCTTCAAAAAACTTCCTCTGTTATGAGTACATATTACAATGGATACTTTCACATTTTATCATCCTTACTATGGAAATCTTTCGTTATATTCAATTCATTCTCAAGAGTTATGATACGTTCGGTCATTTCTTTTATTTTCAAATCATATGACGTCTGCATACATATTATATTTTTATTAAGCAGAGATATATTCTCTAGCAACATATTCATCTTTTTATTTTGTGCATAATCCAATTCTACACTTACTGAATTGAACTTAATTTGTTGCATAGAAAATACTTTTATTAATTTATTAATCGCTTTTTTCACAAATCTTAGTCGAGTATTCACTGGTACGTTATTGGAAATCTTTATATCATTTAATAAATTTGTTCTATCTAAAATCATTTGATCTACTTGTCCAAAATCTTCTTCAATAAAATTTTCAATCAGACTACTCGATAGACTATTTTGATAATTCATTTCTAAAAAAGCCAACTGATTTTTATCTAGGTATTCAATATTCCTTAATATTCGTTGAGCATGTTCTGTATCCAAATTCATCACGCCTATCGTTCATATTCTTGATAATATCTCACTAATAGAAACTATCTCATCATTAAAGCCATCTAGACAATCTGTGTTTTTATATTGAGTATATACTTTAACGGTCTGTTCTAATTCTTGTTTAGTATAGCCTCTATCTCTCTGTTTATTATTTCTTAATTCTAAAATATACTTAGCAAACTTATAATAATTTTCAGCACTTTGTTCTAAAGTACAAAATTCCCTCATAAATGATCTAGCATTAGATGCTAAACGAGTTCTTTCTGATTTATTATTAACTAATAGTTCAAGTGCGCTTAGTATATCTTCTTTTTCAAACTCATTATATCGAATCTTCATACATATCTGGTCACTATATTCTGAAAATGCATCTACATCAGTAATAACCACCGGCTTACCAATAGCCAATAGCCTAGATAAGCATGCTGATGTTTCCCCATTTGTCGGAAATCTCAAATTAAATGCTATATCTGTTATATACATTAAATTCGTAAACTCCTCCATTTCAGTCCATCCAGTTACAATTACATTATTGCTAATTTGATATTTCTTTGTAATTTCTTCAAGTTTTTCACTTACTACATCTGATAACTGGCCAACAAACATAAGTTTTAGATTTTCTTTTTTTGGATATCGACTATAAAATTCTCCAAACGATTCTAATAATATATGATCTCTTTTTTCTGGAATAGCAAATCCAAAAGTAGATATCACGATATCATCGGTTTTAATTCCATACTTTTCCATTAATTCAATTCGTTTAGATTTATCTAATTTAATTGGATAATCAGGAGTTGCCTGGAACACTTTCTCAACTGGTAACATTCTCGAAAATTTTTGTAAGCGAGATTTCGCAAAGTCACTATGAACTATTATGCCTTCAGCATTAGCACTTACCAACCTATTAAATTCTACTTTTCTTTCATAGCATAGAGTATCATTATATTGCTTATAATAAGAAAACCCTTTTTTTCCATACTGCAGAAAAAAATTATCTAAGATAAAGCCTTTATTCATTGGCGAATTTTTCTTCCAGTTTCCTAAATAATCAAAAAAAACTCTCTGATTATAATCATGTAGCACTACTATACCTGGAAATAATCTTAAATACTTTAATATGTCCATATGAAATTCACTATTACCCATCTGATAAAAAACAACTTCATATTGAGTATGCTTCGCACTAAATTCATCGTATTTATAGACATTATAGTTATCCGATAAAAAAGAATTCGAGATATCTTCAGTAGATGTAAATAGATCAATTTCAAAATACTTACTAAGATAAGGTAAAAGATCTTCACTATAATCAGATATTCCAGATTTATCTGGATTTAGAGGCGAAAGATATGCTGCCTTAATAGTATTGTGTTTACTTTTTAGTGAATCTAGTATATTTTGTTTATTTGCTAAAGCTGTATTAAAGGCAGCTAATGTATCCTTGGCGCACTTTTCCCAACTAGACTTATTTTTTTGTAATTTTGCATTCTTTTTCAATTGTTCTCTTAACTCTTCATCTAATAATATTCGATTAATACTATTTGCTATTTCTTCTATATTAATTGGATCAAACAATAACGCTGCATCACCTACTATTTCTGGCATACTAGATGCATTCCCAGTAGCTATTGGCAAATCAAACTGCATTGCTTCAAGTAAAGGCAATCCAAACCCCTCGTACATAGATGGAAATATAAAGGCTGATGCATTGTTATATAAAGTAATTAATTCATCATCCGTTACATAATCAGTTAAGATAACTTTATCTTGTAGGTTAAGTTTAGCAATAATAGACAAATAGTGATTCTTATTATGCAATTTACAGACAATAATCAACTGGAAATTTTTGTGCACAACAGAACCACTTAATTCAAAAGCTCTTATTAAGTTTTCTATATTCTTTCTATAGTCATCCCCACCAGTATACATAAGGTACGATTTTTTAATTTTGTACTTTTCTAATGTAAGGTATTTAATGTCATTCTCAGGCCGCGCTAGTAGAGAAGAACCCAGATAGGTTACAAAAATACGTTTCTCATCTATGGAAGTAAATCTCAATAAATCTTCTTTAGTAGATTGAGAGTCAACCAATATTAAGTCAAGATGATTTAAATTCTCCATTTTCCTTAAATAATTAGCTTTTTTTTCTTTTGTGGAAAGATATACATTTTCGTACACTAGTGGTATTAGATCATGAACTGTCGCTGAAAAAATAGTATTTGTTTTATTTATTTTCTTCAATTCAGAAACATCAAATGTTATTTCTGTAAAATTAGGCATATGAAATATATCAATACCATTTTGATTTATATATGCATCTAATATTCGCACACCATACTCTTTCAACTCCTCAACTAGGAACAGCCACTCATCGTCATTAACTTTTGGCCCAAAGTAAATAGGTTTTTCTTCACAGTTATCGAATTCATTAACTGACTTCATTTCATTATAGGTTGCTAAAATTACTTTCTCACTATTTTGACTTGCGACATACTCCATCAACTTTTCTGCATAAATGCCAATACCACGCCCACATGAATATTGTGATACAACTGGAAGTGTATCAAAACAAATTTTCATTTCAAACCACCTTATAGAATTAATATAGGTTATTTCAAGTCTTTCTTTATTTTATCTTTTCCCTAATACTATTTATTTCGCCAGCTCGAAGTAAAAGTTCTTGATGCAAAAGTTTCAAATGTAATTCTTGCTCACTTATTTTTTGAGTCAGATTTTGTTGTGAATCCATCAATTGCTGAGAATTATATCCATTTACTTTACTCTTAATTTCATCTACCTCTAATTCTATATCCAGATACTTCTCAAAAGTATCTTTGTATAAATTTTCAAAATTTTGAAATTGAGATTGTTGTTGAACTATATTATTCTGCATAATTATCTTTAATTTATCTATCTCTTCAATTATCAATTCTTGTTTATCATTTATATATTTCATAAATTCTGTACTTTTCACATTAAAATTAGTGATATCTCTGCAAATAGGTTCTATATACCATTCTAATGATTTTCTAATTATCTTTTTCACTATAATAAACAACTTCCCTATGATTCTACGGTGGGAAACAATAGGGCGATATGATTTCACCTCAATAGATGCTATCAATTCAGAATACTCGTTAAATGCCGTATTAGGGGGCGTCTCAATATGGATTTTATTTAGTTCTTTCAACATTCTATCTTGGTATTCATTAAATTCCGAAATTTTCTTTAAGCTATCAAGAATTTCGTCAAATGCTATTAAATCCCGTTCTTGCATTCATATCCCCCTCTATAAAACTAGTATTTTCTTTCGCATACATTATCATCTACATATAATTCGTGATTCAAACGCGCAAATCCTAAATCAGAGATTTCTGATATAATTCTAAACTGAGTAACATCATTTATATAATCATATTGAACGTTATCCCTACTAACAACTGCGATCTGCAGACTATAATCTCCTGGTGTAAGAGAAAACTCAGGGAATTTCCATTCAATTTTTCCAGTATCATTCAATTTAACCGGACCAAGTTTATCAATCGCACTATTGGTTGCGTAGATCAAAGTTCCATCTGACCGAGATATTCCAAAACCAAATATTGGGTCTAATTCACTTGGATTCTCATTGCAAATATAATCATACTCGATAACTACTGATTCACCAGTATGAAATGTCCGTTTATCGACATTTCTATTATTGTACATTTTAACGTTTCTTAGTTTTATAGTTTGATTACCCCAATGTTTCAGTCCGGGAGCATATTCTGCAGTAATTTCTTTATTGTCTATACGAATATCTTCAGCCTGATTCATGTCTACATTCATTGGTTGAGTTTCTTTACGACTATGCACTTTACTTTCATGCTCTGCTGCCATCATTTCTAGGTACTGCATATGAATGTCNNGTCTATTAAAAATGCATAATCACATAAGTTATCCAATATACTTAAATCATGCGATACTATGACTATAGTAACACCTTCATTTTGTAACTTACGCATATAAGCATTGCACTTTATTTGAAAATTGATATCCCCAACAGACAAAATCTCATCGACCAATAGAATCTCAGGATTCACATGTATTGCTACTGAAAAAGCTAATCTTGCATACATACCAGAAGAGTAAGTGCGTACGGGATTGTCAATAAAATCATGCAATTCAGAAAAATCAATGATCTCTGGAAGTTTAGCTTCTATTTCTAGCTTAGACATTCCAAAAATTGTAGCATTCGTAAAGATATTCTCTCTCCCTGTTAAATCAGGATGAAAACCTGCTCCTAATTCAATTAGGCTAGAGACTTTACCTACAACGCCTACTTTTCCACTATCAGGAAAAAGGGTTCTGTTTATTAATTTCAATAATGTACTTTTCCCACTCCCATTTTTTCCAACAAGGCCAACAGTCGTACCTTTTTTTATTTCTAATGATATGTCTTTTAAAGCATAAAAATCCTTGTAAGGTCCCTTTCCACCACGCAGCACCTTCTCTTTTAGTGTTTGAGGTTTGTCATAATATAATCTAAATTTTTTCGTGACATTTTTAATTTCTATTACCGTCTCCATATTAGATCTCCTTACATAATACTAACTCACATATTTTTTTACATTATGCTATTTCTGTTTTTCAGAAAACAAAAACTCTTATTATTCAACATCAATAATAAAAGTACATAGATATAATTCGACCAGAGAATATTCAAGTAAATATATGCACAAATAAAAATAAGATAATTCAACTACAATACTGATATAATGTTACAACACTTCCGCGAAGCCTTTTTGCATACGATTAAATATAATCATACCACCTATAAATGTTATTACTGATATAATTACAACAGAACCGAGCATTTCAAAATTCATCGGAGCGCCATAAAAAACTGCATCTCTATACAATAGAGTGAAAAGTGTCATAGGATTTAAATACACTAGTGATTGCAAACTTCTAGGTAACACATCAATTTCATACATAATAGGCGTGAAAAAATAAAGTGGCATCATGAGAATAGTTAGAATATGTTCAACATCACGAAAATAAACATTCACAGCAGAGATAATTAATGAGAATCCGGTACACATGATAAACTGAATAATAAACAAAACTGGTAGCCACAACAAATTAAAAGTTAAAGGTATATTGAAAATAAGCAACATGGGGAAAACAATAATATAAGCAAAAAACATATTACATAACCCCCCTGCTGAGAACGCAAGAGGAATTACTTCTCTAGGAAAATATATTTTTNNTCCCGATAATTGTGGAATTAAAGTAATTCCATGGCAATAAAGCAACAAACAAATACATCGCATAATTTTCTTGTGAAAACTTTAGCAAGTATGGAAAAATGATGGAGTATACTATTAACTGCATTAAAGGATTAATAAAAGTCCATAAAAACCCAAAGAAAGACCCCTTGTACCTTGTTCTCAAATCCCTTCTAACTAAACTCTTCAACATTTCTCTGTAATTGTATATCTCATACAACTTACCCATATTCAAACCTATCCTCGCTTAATTATTTTTACAAAAAACTCCACTTATCTTCGAACTCTAGAAAATAAGAATGATCTAAAATAAGAATTAATAATTAGTGACACCATAAAGAGAATTATATACTCAAGACTGTAAAACAACATTCTCTTATTCAAATCATACTTAAGAGTTGATCCAGTAAAAAGTTTTTTTATATCTAATTCAACAACTTTCGAACCACTTTTTGTGAATAAATCATAATCATATTTATGTTCGCCTAATGTTAGTCTCAATCTCCCCCCATAATCACTTTGATTCACAAAGATTCGAATTGTATTTTCACGACCATAATTAATTTTCAACGGCACGCTCAAGGCATCTTTAGATAGAATGAAGTCACTCACAATACTCCAACCTTCAGATAGCTGTATAGATGATAGTGATAGAGGAGCATTGTTAACTAAAACTTTCTTAATAACAACATCCTTACCTAAAGATTGCGTGTTATTGTTGTTCATATTTTGCAGTTGTATCGTCCCATTTTCCATCAAAAACTTATTGAATCTTATATCGTCAACAGTTTCTTTATACCTCACTGGAATTACAAGCAATAATACAACAGCCAAAAATAAACTGGAAATAAGCACCCATCTTATCTTACGTGTTTTATTTTTTATAATTTTATCCACGATAATTAACTTAAGCATCAAAGTCATATAAATTAAAGCAAGTATATTCAAACAAATTGTATTGGCATTATATATATTAGATTCAGTGGCTACAACAAAACCTGTAATAATGAATAAAGAAATGAGTGAAGCCGAAAGCCAATAGTATTTATTACTCAACATTTTATTTCCCCTCAAGTTATACTCTCCATGCTTCTAATTATAATTACACTTTTCTTAAGATGCCTTGATTTCCATATATCAAAGGACCCTCTAATGTAACTGTAACTAGTCATGACGACTTCTCCATATAAATCCTTAAACCGTTGTAAAGCAATTAAATAATATAGTTAATTTACCGAAAGCTTCTAAAATCCTTGTTACTCAACTATTTATACCAGTGGTATCGACGATCTCCAATAATCTAAAATATCATTTAGAGACTTTTCCATCTCAATTTCGGGTCTCCAGTTGGTATCACTAAATAGCTTTGTATTATCTCCGTAATAGACCATATAGTCGGAAGGTCGCATTTTATTATGATCTTGTGTAATATTAATTACACCATCATATTTAGATAGTTTTAATAATGTTTGGAGTATAGTAGATATTGATATTGGTTTACCAGAGCATACATTATAAACTTCACCAGATGAACCGAATTGTAATATCTCTTTATAAGCTTTTACTATATCCCGAACATCAGTAAAATCTCTTTGGGCTTCCAAATTACCTACCATTAATGTAGGTTCCTTCAACTTACGTTCTATTTCAACTATTTGTCTCGCAAAGTCACTTGTTACAAATCCTACACCTTGACCTGGCCCTATGTGATTAAATGGTCTAACATGTATAATATTCATACCATATGTCCTAGTAAATTGCTTCATAAGGTGAAAAACATTTATTTTTGAGATTCCATATGGACTGATTGGCTTTAATTGTACAGTTTCAGAAATAGCACTTTCACAATTAACATGCCCATACTCTTCTGAGGATCCCACAGTCAAAACTTTCACAAGACTTTTCCACTTACTTAACCTCAAACCTTCCAGCATATTAATTGTATAAATAACATTCGAATTAAAAGTCTCCACTTTTTGTGACCAAGAAAGTCCAACAGAGCTTTGTCCTGCTAAGTGGTATATTTCATCTGGATTAAACTCATTAATTAAATCGGCCCATTCGTCTACATTTTTATCATCAATTTGAACAAGTTTAAATCTGTCACTACAAAGCGGTTCGGAACAACTTATTCTAGTTGTCCCGATTACTGTGTATCCAAGATCTATAAGATCACTCGCTAAATATTTTGCTACAAATCCATTTCCACCAGTAATAATTGCTTTTTTCATAGTAACAACTCCTACATAAGTGAGTCATATTTATTCAGATCATTGTCAACCATCATCTTAACAAGTTGCTCAAACCCAACCTCTAATTCCCAACCGAGTTCTAGTTTAGCTTTAGTACAATCGCCTAATAGCAAATCAACCTCCGCCGGTCTAACAAATTTAGGATCAACCACTACATAATCACGCCAATTAAGACCTACATGTCCAAACGCTATCTCAACTAGTTCTAGTACAGTGTGGGTTTCCCCTGTTGATATTACATAATCATCTGGGGTATCTTGCTGAAGCATTAACCACATTGCTTTAACATAATCTCCAGCAAACCCCCAGTCACGTTTCGAATCTAGATTTCCCATTCTTAATTCGCTTTGTAGTCCTAGTTTAATGCGCGCTACAGCATCAGTTACTTTTCGTGTTACAAATTCAACACCACGACGAGGGGATTCATGATTGAATAAAATACCAGAACATGCAAACATATTAAAGCTTTCTCGATAATTGGTTGTAATCCAATGACCATATACCTTGGCTACACCGTAAGGACTCCGGGGATATAATGGTGTCGTTTCTTTTTGTGGCGTTTCAACCACCTTTCCGAACATTTCGCTACTTGA
Source organism: Paenibacillus sp. UBA6285 (assembly GCA_002438345.1). Classification (GTDB taxonomy): domain Bacteria; phylum Bacillota; class Bacilli; order Paenibacillales; family Paenibacillaceae; genus Paenibacillus_AQ. The sequence continues at coordinate 7,451 of DJUJ01000211.1, read as the reverse complement.
AGCTTGATAAAATTTAGCATCTGGTTTTGCAATTCGCACTGCTTCCAACATGTTCGTAACACCAATACCAGTAACTTGTCCTGTTAAAATTGGTTGTTCCCATGATGTACCCACAAAACTTTGGGCTGCTAAATTATAAACTTCATCCGGATTAGCAATTTTAACTGCATTAATTAAGGAACTTAAATCTAACAAATCACCATCAATAAATTGAATTTGGCTTTTGATATGTTCAATATTCTCCATAATTGGAACACTCGTTCTTCTTCTAAGACCGAATACTTTGTATCCTTTTTCGAGCAGTAGTTCTGCTAGGTATGATCCATCTTGTCCTGTAATCCCTGTAATAAGTGCTGATTTAGTCATTCTAATTTGCCCCCTATAAATACTGTTCTAATTTTTGGATTTTTAGTTCTTTAATTAATGATTTGATTTCTTGCGCTTTTTCTTTATTACAGATTAGTGTTACATCCTCTGTTTCAACAATAATCAAATCTTCAACACCTAATGTCGCAATTAACTTTCCGTTACTTTCTATGATACAGCCCTTTGTATCAATATTAAGCGTATTACCTCGAATTACATTCCCGTGCTCATCTTGCGTATTAATGCGTTCCAGTGCGGTCCAACTCCCCACATCATCCCAACCGAATTTACATGGAATCACATAGATATCCTTTACCTTCTCCATAATTCCATAGTCAATTGATTGATCTGGCATCTTCGAAAATTCTGCTCTAATGATATCATTTCTTTCTGTATATTTGAATGCAGCCTTCATTGTTTCCAACAAATCATGCATTTCAGGCATAAACTGCTGAATATATCTGCGTATAACCGAAATTTGCCATACAAATATCCCGCTATTCCAGTAATAATTTCCAGATTCAATATACGTATTAGCAACTCTTAGATTAGGTTTCTCAACAAACTGATTCACTTTATGAATTTCAAGGCCATTAAGTTCTTGAACCTCACGCGTGCTTTCAATATATCCATAGCCAGTTTCAGGATATGTAGGCGTGATACCCAATGTCACTAGATAGTTATCTCTCCGACTCACAGCGGCCGCGGTTTTTAATATATCTACGAACTCGTCTTCATTTTTAATGATATGGTCGGATGGTAGCACAATCATTGTGCTATCAGGGAACTTTTCCTCAATAATAATAGAAGCTAGCCCTACACAAGGTGCTGTATTACGTCCTATTGGCTCGATAATAATATTATCCCACGGCAGTGATGGTATCTGAGCTTTAATGAGTTCTGCATAAAGTTCATTTGTCACGACGAAAACCTGTTCAATGGGAATAAACTTCTGCAACCGAGCAACGCATTGTTGTATCATTGATTTATTCCCAGAAATATTAAGGAATTGCTTTGGCAAATTCGTTCTGCTCTTTGGCCAGAACCTTTCACCTTTTCCACCCGCCATTATTAAACATGTAATTGACATACTAACCTCCAAATTTCCACAACTGTATTTGCTCTATCCGCTTACGAATCAGTTCTCCAATATAAGCGGGAGAGTGATATTCCTTAATGAAACGTTCACCAGACACAGCAATTTTCTCATAATACCCTCGATCCTCAACCAATCTCGACATATAAGCACTTGCATGTCTGATGTCTGGATCAGCCCAAAACTGATAAGCTTTATAAGGACCATGATCTGTTCCTAGTTTAATCATATTATAATTCACAGGGCAAGAATTACTAGACTTCATAAAGTCCGTATTTGAAGACCAATTCGTTCCAATAACGGGTTTACCTAAATACATTGCCTCTGCTAAACCAAGCCCAAAACCCTCACTCCGATGTAAGGAGACATAACAATCGATAACTGAAATAAGTGCATTTGTATCATTTCTAGTAAGGGTCTCTTTTATTAAATAGATATTATTATAGTCCCCAATCAATTGCTGTAACACTTTCATTTCAGTAGAATCAGATTCCGCGCTATTCACTTTAATAACAAGTCCAACGTTCATATCATCGGGACTAAAGGCCCCCTTAAAAGCTTCAATTGAAGCTTTAGGGTTTTTTCTCTCTTGATAACTTTTAACATCGTACATCGTCAGAAACAAAAATGTTCCATCTGGTAAGTTGAAATATGTTCGATCTCTTGACACTTCAATTTCAACTTCAATTGAATGAGGAATTTTCACAACAGGGACCGGACTTTTCATCGCGATGGAGTCTGCCACAAATGTCGATGGAACCCATATTTCATCCATCAAGCTAAAGTTATCTCTCCACTCATCTGGGAAATCAGGTAATTCCCAGTGCCAGTAACCTATATTATATCTTCCATCAAATATAGTATTGTGATAATGAGCATAAACTTCCATCATCTGCTCAGCATTTATATGAAATACATTTATATTGTACTGAGGGTGACTTATTTCGCGATGTACCCACGAGAGATCCGACATTCTCGCACTATTCGTTCCAATAAAATTTAATATTCCAAATGGTATTCCAGCTGTATCCATGCTTTTAGCTGCGATTCTGCAAGACTCACCAATTCCCATCTCAGCTCTAGAATATCCAACAAGATTTATACCCGAACCATCTGATTGTTTATATTTTTTCTTAACGCCCTTTTCTTCAATCGGGAACGCCGTTTTAAGTAGCTGTTTTTTCACTCTTTGCCTCATATCACTCGATAATAATTTAACTGCGATCGGTTTTAAGTTCACCGCCAATTTATATAGTCTTTTGTAGAACAACGATCTAGTGTCCTCCATATCTAACATCCAAACTTTTGTTGAATTCCATCTATAAAACCCCCACTAATATTTCTGGATCAAAGAAATACTCCTACGGTGACTCCTCTGGTGATGATAAAGTAGCCTTATAATTATTTCTTGTGTTAAAATATAGCCGTACCTACAGGAAAAGGAGATTATAACGTGTCGAAACCAGTATACGGTAAAAACGCCGCTCAGTCGAGAAATGTTGAAAAGACAGCAAGTCCGATCTGGGCATTGGTTGTTGCTTTTATTTTATTTTTATGTTGGGCCCCATTTCAAGTGGGATTATTTAACGGACAGCAGATAGACTTCGAGAAGCCCATATATGTATCAGCACTGGTAAGTGGACTTTTACTGCTAGTCTGCCTTGGCTTATACTACAAAAAATTCAAACTAGATGAACAGAGGGACTTAGTGGCATCAGCTTCAATATTACTACCTCTGACTTATGCTCTATCATTGTTTGTCGCAGTTTCGCATTATATGGCGATGAATATGCTGTTTATTCAGAGCATGTATGTTGCAGTCTTCATTATAGCCTTTTATCTCTTGAAGCAAAAGCAAGTAAATGTTGTCATTCAAAATGCCATACTAGCAATTGCTTATTTTATAGTTGGTTTTGGACTCTTAAATTGGCTAGGTAGCAACAAATTAGCGGGAACTCTCGTGGGTTGGTTCTCGAATACCGTTAGAAACGGTATCTACTTAGATGCAGTTATGACTGACTCTAACGGGCTACGTCTGACTTCGATCTTTCAATATGCAAATACCTACGCCGCCTTCTTGATGGCCTTTCTATTTGTATCGATATTCGCCCTTATTCGCTCTAAGAAATGGTATGGAACATTGACACACAGCTTTATGTTAGTTCCCATCATTGTATCGATCTTATTAACATTATCTCGCGGTGGCTTAGTATTGCTACCTGTTGTGTTCATTTTACTTCTGTTGTTCTTGAAACCTGCACAGCAAATCCTCTGGATTCTGCATCTTGGCGTTGCTGGCATTGCTTCGTTGCTCATTACAACTCCAGTGACTACCCTAGGATTAGAGTTAAATACGAATTTCACTTCTTCTGGCGCCTTAAAAGGCTGGGGATACCTGCTTGGAGCTTCACTAGCAGTTGCTGTGGTATCTTGGGTCATTCAGCGTTTTGTCGCGCCTTGGCTGGAGAAGAAGCTCAGCAATTGGTCATCACGCAAATTAACAGGTCTATGGATTCCACTGGGTTCTGTTGCACTCGTCGTAATTGTAGCTTTCCTACTAATAGGTACAAGCGCAAAAAATATCTTACCTAGCAATATGGCAACTCGTCTTGAGAACATCAACTTCCAGCAACATAGTGTTCTTGAGCGGATTACTTTTTATAAAGATGCGATGAAAGTAGTTAAGGATTATCCGATCCTTGGCGCTGGTGGTGGAGGCTGGTCCTCACTGTATGAGCATTATCAGAACAACCCTTACACTAGCCGCCAAGTGCATAACTTCTTTTTACAATACTTGATTGAAGTTGGGATCCTTGGGTTCATCGTATTTATGGGATTCATTTTGTATATTTTCTATAAATACATCCGTGGGTATGTGAAACGGGATAAAAATGATTTTGAGAATGGTTTCTTTTATCTAATTATTGCTCTATCTATACTTGTGCACAGTCTACTCGATTTCAATATGAGTTATGCTTTTATGGGAGTACTCGTCTTTCTTGGACTAGCAGGCATGGCAGTTGTCATGGATAGCAAACAGCTAAGTAAAAGTTGGAATAAAACCGGTTTGAGGCTTGGATATTTCGCTGTACTCACGGTAGGCTCAGTATTCCTGATGTTCTTCTCAATTAGCTATATTGGTTCCAGTAATGCTGCCCTAAAAGGTAAAACTTTAATTGGGGTTAGTACTTCTTACGAAGAAATTAAGAAACCATTAACTGAGGCTCTAAAAACACGTCCAGGTCATCCGGAGTCAGCCTTGTACCTAGCCTCTTTAGATCAACAGGTTTTTAGCCAAAACCAAGATGAGCAATTTCTAAATGAGGCTTATAGCGTGCTGACTCGCGCACTCGAAGATGAGCCGTACAATAAAAATCTTCTAACTCAATTGGTAAGCTATTATGATTTAAAAGGCCAACGTGATCTCGCGTACGGTGTTTACCGCGACAATGCAGATAAGTTCAACTGGGATATTGAATGGTACGACACACTCATTAGCCGTTCCTTTGCATTAGGTCAGCAAGCACTTAATCAAAAGGATGACGCTAAGAAGGAGGAGTATTTCACAGAAGAGTTTAATGCATACAATCATGTTCTCGCCGGGGTAGAACATCTGAAGACTCTTCCACCAGAACAATTGCAAGGACGACCATTCTCAGTAACACCAACTATAGCTTTGAACGTCGGTAAAATGCAGCAAATCTCTGGACAGGCTGAAGATGCTGCTGCTACCTTGAAACATGGCTTTAATGAAAGTTACGCAGATATCATTAACAATGGAACACTCTGGGATATGAACTGGTATGATGCGCTCATCAGCCGCGCTTACGAGCTGACAGAACAAGCTCGTGCCGGGCAAGACGATGCTAGTAAACTGCTTAATCTCAAGATTGGGCTACTAGCTTATAACCAAGTGGTTGGTGACCACGCAACTCTTACTCCAAGCATCGCTCTGAATGCGGGCAGAATTCAGTTGATGTCTGGGCAGTTACAAAATGCTATTGGGACCCTGAAACTTGGTCTGAGTGATGATTATACTAATACCACGAATCGTGAAATTGCCCGTTGGTACCTTGCTGCATTGAAGAAATCAAACAATGAGGATCAGACAATTTATGATAAGCTGATCGCAGCAGACCCTGCAGAAGCAGAACAGATTGATAACATTGCAAATACACAATTTTAAAAAGAATGAACCAAAAAAAGCGAGCCATTGTGATTACAGTGACTCGCTTTTTTTCGATTATGATGAGTTCTACTTAAAGCCCTGCCTTAGCAACTTCACTATCTACAAGTTCTTTCATATAACGAAGTAAATCATCTTTAAGCTCTTCATGCTGAAGTGCATAATGTATAGTGGTCTGGATGAAGCCCAACTATCCTCCCAAATCATGACATTTCTCCTGGTTTGGCAGTGCAGTTGTATGAATCAGAAAATGGCAATAATACATAGGAAGAAAAGGGAAACTGTGATTCCTGAGTAAGATCATCTCCATTTTCACATAGCCACTTATTAATTTCAGATTACTTTATGAAACTTAATACCCTAATATACTTTTTCGCATTTATCCGTGCATGGACATAACGTCGAGCCGTTCGTTTTCCTCCAGCATCCTCCAGATTTGTGTACTGGAAATTATACCCGAAAATCGCGAGGTTCTACAAGCTAATTTCATCTGCCATCTATTCCGGTATATCCTCCACAAATCCAACCAAGTAAGTACGAATTTCTTGGATATTCCGTTATAGACAGCTTAACCGTGTTGTAAACCATATTTCAGCATCTTTCTTCCCCCTGTAGTGGATAGCACTTAAATGTCTCAACCTGTACTGTAGTATCCGCAATATACCAAGCTTTAGGAATAGTCAATCCTACTAATAAACATTGCTTAGCTCCCTTATGGCTTCAATGGACAAATCAAGGCAATGAAGCATAAAATATAATAGAAGATAACAATTAATAAAAAGTTCATATAATCCCTAAATTCATATAATAAAAAGGAGCAAAATCCATTTATGAAAGGCATTATTCTCGCGGGTGGAAGCGGTACGCGCCTCTACCCTCTCACAATGGTAACAAGTAAGCAGTTATTGCCGATTTATGACAAACCGATGATCTACTACCCCTTATCAACTCTGATGTTGGCTGGCATCAAGGACATTTTGATCATTTCGACGATTGAAGACACTCCTCGTTTTCAACATTTGTTCGGCGNNGTTCGGCGATGGTTCTCAATTCGGAATTTCGCTACAATACATTGTTCAACCTAACCCCGACGGGTTAGCTCAGGCATTTATTTTAGGGGAAAAATTTATCGGAAACGATTCCGTCGCCATGATACTCGGAGATAATATTTATTATGGAAATGGAATGACCAAACTTCTTAAGCAAGCAGCTGAAAAAGAGCACGGTGCTACCGTGTTCGGATATCATGTACCTGATCCAGAGCGTTTTGGCGTACTTGAATTCGATAACAATGGTAAAGTCCTTAGCGTAGAAGAAAAACCGGAGCATCCCAAATCGAACTATGCTGTTACTGGGTTATATTTTTATGACAATCAGGTTGTGTCTCTGGCCAAGGATGTGAAGCTTTCCAGTCGGGGTGAACTTGAGATCACCTCAATCAATGAGGCCTACTTAAAAATGGGGAGATTGGACGTTGCTTTACTAGGCCGAGGCTTCACTTGGCTCGATACAGGTACACATCAAAGTCTTGTCGATGCGACCAATTTTGTAAGGACGATCGAGGACCATCAAGGTATAAAAATCTCAGCTCCGGAAGAAATAGCATATATTAATGGATGGATTACGAAGGAGCATCTTTTCGAGTGTGGGCAAAAGCTAAGCAAGACAGGATATGGACAATATCTAATCAAAGTCGCCACTGGTAAAATAAAATATTAAAGAACGGAGTCTGAACAATGAAATTCACACAAACAGAGCTGGAAGGCGTACTTATTGTATTTTTGAATGTCTCCGCCGCCCCCC
>DJUJ01000190.1:15328-15624 GCA_002438345.1 Paenibacillus sp. UBA6285 | reverse complement strand
GCAACTCATTACGGACATGCTCAATATGAAAATGAAGTCTTCGCGTATAATCATCTATTCCTAGCACAATTGGAAAGCGAACCGCGGCGACTGGTAAGGTGGCCTGCTGCATGAAGACGGCTTCCGCCAGTCTTTTTCCCTCCTGATAGGTGAAATCATTTCGTCCTCCATAGCGGATGGCGTATGTTTCAGGATCGAAAATCTCCTCGGTCAGAGCCTCTTCGCTGAAATCATACACGGATAGACTTGAGGTGAGGATATACCGTTTTGTTTTACCATCAAAAATCCGTCGTGCC
>DJUJ01000190.1:374-15289 GCA_002438345.1 Paenibacillus sp. UBA6285 | reverse complement strand
AGTGTATCTCCTACCACCTGAGCGAGCTCGTTCGGTTGGAAACGGTCCGCATGGATACGGTGAACGCGATCTCCAAAGGAATCGCTAGTTTCCCCGCGCGTCAGTATCGTTACGTCGTTTGCGGAATCCTGTAGCAATCGTTCAACTAATCTTTTTCCAAAAAAGCGGGTGCCGCCTAAGATAAGAATCTTCCTCATATGATGCCACTCCTAACTAATAATAAAGTATATTAATAAGTCTAATGAATGTAAGCTTCTCTAGCTCATAGCCAAAAACATCACATAAAATCACGCAAATCGCACTGTTCAAAACTATTATCTGCTCGGTAATAACGTAACCTGATGCATTTTGCTAAGCATACTCCAGCATCACGAAAGTCTAAGCCACCATCCGCATTCCAGGCTCGGCATAATTCCAGCCTATAGAGTTGAATCCGCCAGATTGGAAACCCTGACCGCTCTGGAAGCTTTGGCTAGACACGGCCATTACAACCTCCTGTCTTTCATCCGCGAGGACAAGCTCAATCAACTCAGCAATTTGCCCTTGTTCATACGCAGCTGCTAGGTGACTCAACTCAATCTGTAATTCCGTATCCTGCGGTAAGGAGGGGCCATCGGCTTGAAGAAGCTCATGTCTTACGGCAGGAAGGGCTTGCCGGGCTCGATGCAGAGCAGCTTTGACGGCTCCATCAGTAGTGTCGAGAATTTCGGCAGCTTCTATTCCGGAGTGTCCGAATACATCTCGAAGTAGGAACACTGCTTGCTGCAGCGGGGACAAATGCTCTCGCAAAGCTTGAAAAGCAGCCTCAATCTCAAATGAACCGTACGCTGCTGCATCCTCTGTCCGTGACTGATCCATTTCCAGCACCCGTGACAACGTCGCTCTTCGCCGCATAATATCTATCCAAGTATTTCTGGCAATCCGCAGGAGCAATGCCTCGGGATTGGGGTGATTCGTTTGATTTATTTGTTCGGAAGTTTTCATATAACCCAGTGCCTTGACCCACGTATCCTGAGCCAAATCTTCGGCTTCCCACGGGGATTGTGTCAGTGCAAGGCAGTACCGCTTCAGGGCCAACTGCAAAGACTTAGTATTACTCTCTTCCGGTTCATGACCGGCGCTAAGTTCCTCAAGGATGATCACTCTGCATAACCCCTTTTCCGGTAAAGTGATTTCGGTTACTTCTAATAATAAACGAATGAGCTCCAAATTAAGATACGCAATAATAAAAATAATATTTTGCCCGTCTAACGTATCCTATCCAAAGACTAATCCGTTTACAGGGTAGATTTCAAATAAAATTAACGGATGGAGGTCGCATACGCATGGCGTACATTCCTTATGTCATTGAACAAACGAATCAAGGGGAGAGATCCTACGATATTTATTCACGGCTGCTAAAGGACCGAATTGTGTTTGTAGGGGCAGAGATTGAGGATCAATTGGCTAATAGTGTTGTTGCCCAGCTGTTGTTCTTATCGGCAGAGGATCCGGATAAAGATATACACATGTATATCAATAGTCCGGGGGGCTCCATAACGGCGGGATTCAGTATTTATGACACGATGCAGCTTATTAAACCGCAGGTGAATACGATTTGCACAGGTATGGCGGCCTCCTTTGGTTCACTTCTATTGTTAGCTGGGGCCAAAGGTAAACGTTATGCGCTGCCAAACAGTGAGATCATGATTCATCAGCCGCATGGTGGAGCGCAGGGTCAGGCCAGTGATATTGCTATTAGGGCTAAACGTATTTTGAAGTTAAGGGAAGTGCTTGTCCAAATTACAGCGGACCGAACCGGACAGACGGTGGAAAAAGTACTACAGGATATGGATCGGGATTATTTCATGTCAGCCGATGAAGCGGTGGAGTACGGGATTATCGACAAAGTCATCACAAATCTGTAAGACGAAGGAGTGAAGCGAGTGATGCTGGAAGCTTTGCAGGGTAAAGAGGTAACCATTTATTTTGTAGATGGCTCTAACGCTAGAAAAGGCATTTTGGAAACGGTAAGTGAGACGTTCATCAAATATCGAACAGAATTCGAAGAGCTGTATATTCCCATTACTTCCGTTTGTTCCATCACACTAGATACTAAAGGACGAGAACGACCCCGTGTAGGATTTGCACAATAACATCATCTGGGCAAAAATAGGGTCAGGGGATGTTTCCCCTAACCCGTACTTTCCCGAATCGCCAAATAATGAGCTACATTTGCATGATGCTGAATACCGGTCTCCCCCTTAATCAGCTTGATTAAGGTTCGGGTAGCGGTCATTCCAATCTCTGTTCCAGAGTATTCTACAGAGGACAACTTGGGTCGAACGACAGAAGCGATGAAGCTATTATCGAATCCGAACACCGCTACATCCTCCGGCACTCGAAGGCCGTTATCGATCAGGAAATTCATCGCCCCTACAGCCATCCAATCTGTGGAACAAAAAACCGCAGTAGGCAGCCCCCCGCTATCCTTAATCCGGCGCATGGCGTCGCTTCCATCTTCTACGGCCATCCCACTTTCTACTACCCATTCTTCCCTTAAGGTTATACCTGCATCCATAAGCGCTTGCCGATATCCACGATAACGATCGCCACCCACCGCATTATCTCCAGATACTCGGATCATGGCGATACTTCTATGTCCTTTTTGAATCAGATAAGTAACGGCCTCATAGGAAGCGGTAACATTATCCAGATGAACAGAAGGGATCGAATCAATCTGGGATTGCTCTCCAACTAACACGCAAGGTGACCCGGATTTCTGGATAATCTCCAGATGCTCCTTATTCGGAACCGAGCCAACATATATACAACCCTCAGTCCCCATATGGTGGAATAAATTCAAATAATGCAGTTCACTTTCAACACTTCCGTCTGTTAATCCGACCAAAACATCATAACCATATAGTTCGGCGAGATCACGTATGCCAATATTGAAATCGTCAAGCACGGTATTACTGTTCTGCGGAATAATGACACCAATCAGAGGGGTATCAGATCTACCTGCTTCTGAACCAATGACATTTGGACGGTAATTCATTTGTTTAATGGCTTCCAATACACGCTTACGGACTTCCTCGTTCACCGGTTTGCTGTTATTGACAACCCTTGACACGGTAGCTATCGAAACGTCAGCCATTTTGGCTATATCTTTAATTTTTACCTTCAAGAATATCACCATAACTTTCCAAGCTTGTATTCGTTCTTGAATATATCGCAAGCATATCACGGATCGCTTCAAGAATCCAAAAGATAGTTATTGACCAGGAAAATAAAAGATCCTATAATGAGCGCATAGGAAAATATTTTCCTTGAATTAACCCTGGGAAGATAGATTCTTATTCGATTATGATAAGATTTATTATGAAAATCACTAATATACGAATTAATTAGGAAAATATTTTCCTGAAAGGGTATATGAATACGAAGGAGCTGCATACATTGAACAGAACATGGTGGAAAGAAGCCACAGCGTATCAAATTTACCCACGGAGCTTTATGGATAGTAATGGCGATGGCGTTGGAGATCTGCAGGGAGTTATCTCAAAACTTGATTATTTACAGGACCTTGGCATCAATGTCATTTGGATCTGTCCTATTTATAAATCCCCGAACGATGATAATGGATATGATATTTCAGATTACCAGGATATTATGGGGGAATTCGGCAGTATGGCCGACTTCGATCAGCTGCTAAACGAGGTTCATGCACGGGGCATGAAGTTGATTTTGGATCTTGTCATTAACCATACTTCTGACGAACATCCTTGGTTTGTTGAAGCACGTTCCAGCAAGGACAATGCGAAACGGGATTATTATATTTGGAGAGATCCTAAGGACGGAAAGGAACCGAATAACTGGGAGAGTATTTTTAGCGGTTCGATCTGGGAGTTCGACCCTGCTACAGAGCAATATTTCATGCATGTGTTCTCCAAAAGACAGCCTGACCTCAACTGGGAGAATCCTGAAGTGCGTCAGGAATTATACGGTATGGTCAATTGGTGGCTGGATAAAGGGATCGACGGCTTCCGAGTAGATGCTATTTCACATATTAAGAAAATTCCAGGTCTTCCTGATCTGCCAAATCCAGAGCATCTTCCGTACGTATCATCCGGTGAGGGTCATATGAATCGGGAGGGAATTCATGATTTCTTGCAGGAGCTGAAGCAGGAAACATTTGATCACTATGACATTATGACCGTTGGTGAAGCAAGCGGAGTGAGTGTTGATCAAGCGGAGATGTGGGTAGGCGAGGAACAGGGTAAATTCAATATGATTTTTCAGTTCGAGCATTTAGCCCTTTGGAATAAGAGCGTCACAGGTGGGTTGGATGTTCTAGAGCTAAAATCAGCACTCTCCCGTTGGCAAAAAGGTCTTGAGGGCAGAGGCTGGAACGCATTATTTATCGAGAATCACGACCAACCGCGTTCAGTTTCTACTTGGGGGAATGATGGTGAGTACTGGAAGGCGTCGGCCAAATCGCTGGCTACAATGTATTTCCTAATGCAAGGAACACCATTTATTTATCAGGGCCAAGAAATTGGGATGACCAATGTGCGATTTGATTCGATGGATGATTATGATGATGTGGCGATGAAGAACCTGTATCGTTTTGAGACAGAAGCCGGAAAATCACATGAGGAAGTCATGGAGGTCATCTGGAAGAACGGTCGCGACAATTCCAGAACGCCAATGCAATGGGATGACTCTGAGAACGCTGGTTTCAGTAGTGGTAAGCCTTGGATGAAGGTCAATCCGAATTATTCGGAGATCAATGTGGAGCGTGCGAAGCAGGACCCTGATTCCATCTATCATCATTATAAAAAGCTAATCGCACTTCGAGCCGCTAATCCTATTACCGTTTATGGAACCTATGATTTGATTCTGCCTGAGGATGAGCGGATTTACGCTTATACTCGGACACTTGGTAATGAGAAATTGCTGGTTATGTCTAACCTGACTTCAGAGGAGGCGCTGTTCGACCTTCCGTTTGATTTGGAATTTGACTCTAGTGAGTTGCTGCTGAATAACTATGAGGTTGACCCTGCCGAGAAGATCGAGACAGTGGCGTTACGTCCTTACGAATCTCGTGTGTATATGCTGGTTAACGCACCTNNTGAACGCAAAAATGCCCCTCAGCGATTGGCTGAAGGGCATTTCTTTATGAAATATCAAATTATTTGTTCTGTTCTCCATCATCCGTCGAAGGTAAATCCGGCCGTTGCAGAATATAACTATTAGACATATTCAGAAGCCGCTGAACGGCATCAAATTGTGCTTGTGTCGAACCGCCCTCAGTTTCAGAGCCATCGCTTAGGTTGTAGTTATTTCCATCCTCGTAATCGACACCAGTCAAGTACAAGCTTGTGTCATTAATAAAAGAACCAGTAGGAAGAAAGTGTCTAACAGGTAGCAGATTGGTCTGTTGATTCATCAGGTCTTCTCCGAAGTGGAGCTGGTCCTTCATAGAAATCCCTAACAGATTAGCTACGGTTGGTAAAATGTCGATCTGACCGCCGGTTTGTGTATACACAGTAGGTTGGCCTACGCCTGGGGCATGAACAATGAGAGGAACGTTGAACATATCCGTATATCCATATTCGTGTCCGACCATTTCCTCCATTAATGATTTCTCATTGCCGTCAAGGGAATACAGTGATACACCTTGATGATCTCCGTAGAAGACAATCACGCTATCTTCCCATAACCCGCTGGACTTCAGTTGGTCTAGGAATTGTCCCATGGCGTAGTCCGCATAATTTTGGGCTAAAATATAGTCGCCGACAAGGGTTCCTTCGTACCGTTTAGGCAGCGTCATTTTAAATTTAGATTCTGGCATTTTATAAGGGTGATGAGCACTCATTGAGATGACCATTGCATAAAAAGGATCGTCTTCAGCGTCCATTTTGACCAGTTGAGGAACCGTCTTGGCATACAGAACCTCATCCGAAGATCCAAATGCGATGTGATCATCATCTCCATAGAAGGACTGATCGTAGTATTTATCAAAGCCTAGCACCTTATATAAGGTTTTGCGGTTCCAGAATTCCACGCTGTTAGTGTGAAAGGTGGCCGTATTGTATCCATTAGCTTTCATCAGCTTAGGCAGGCTCGGAAGTTCCTTAGTCATATAGTTGGAGGAAGTGGCTACTTCGTGATGAGGAACATATAGCGATGTATTCACTACAAATTCTGCATCCGATGTTGTCCCTTGCCCCGCATTCGTATAGAAGTTATTGAAATAATGTTCACTTGCTATAAGTTTATTTAGATTTGGAGTCACTTCCTGTCCATCAATGCTTAAGCCGAGCAGGAAATTCTGAAAAGATTCCATTTGCACCACAATTAGATTCTTGCCTTGAGCCGCTGCCCAATACTTGGGTGAGACTGGTTCCGTAATCCCTTTTGTAGCGTCCACAGCCTGTTGCGTAATTTCTTTGCTGTCGATCATTTCTTCCTTTTCCGTGGTGTCGGCAAAAATGGTATATACCTCGTAATTGAGAATCCCCATACTCTCCGCCTTTTTATTCTCGTTCATACTGGCGTGATTCGGCCAAATATTAAAGACACAGATCGCAAGAGATACGCTGATAATCCCGAGCAAGGCAGTTCGGTTCATGCGCCGGTTCATGCCTCTTTCTTTCCAGATCGCAATGTATTTTGGACGGAACATAAAGAACGTGAAGACTACAATATCCACAAAAATGAACAAATAGTAAGGGTCCAGCAAGGAGTACGTGCTTTCGCCTACTTTGGTTACTTTATCCGCTTGTTCCAAGGCATGATAGGTAGCAATTATTCCGTAATACTTGTAATACATCAGAACGGCAAAATAAATCACTGAAATCAATAAGTTAGCTATCATGTAATACAGAAACTTCCGCTTGGAAGCCATCCACTCAATGAGTCCAAATACGATGAAGAAGAACGGAATCTCTGTGAGCAGCATGCTCCAATTAGGGCCGTCACTAAATACCACGAACCAGGCCACTGCGCATTTTAAGAACAGGATGAAGCTAAAGATTAGAAAGGGCTTGTTTTTGATCTGAAAATCTCTTTTCACTCGTTATCATCCTCTCTGGTGCAAAACACACTAAAACCCTGTATAAACCTGTATGTTGTGGGAATCCGTTGCAATATGCCGATGCTTATTATGCTCTTGAAGTTTTCGTGTGTCAAAAGACGGACGAGAGACCTAGAGCGCAGTAACAAGCGATTTATGGCACATAAACAGGTGAAATCAGCTTCAATCCTAAACTACAGGTTATATCCGTATAATTTGATTTTAAAAATACCCTTTCTCGCAACTTTACATAATATTCCACAGTCTGAATAAGGAGAGTGAATACAGCGGAGGCCTCGGTTGGTGCTGACCAACAGTTTGCTCCTCCAATTCTAAAGGAGTGATCTTAAGTGGGAAGAGAAATTTCAAGCTTTAAGGTTCAGATGAGACGGATATGTAGTGCAGTTGTTGGGGCAGCTATTATCCTAGCTACAGTCTCTTCATTAATAGTTAAGGCGGACAGTGTTGTGAATTTCCTGGATGAGAAGAAGTTATTGTCTGGCATCACACAACTGGATGCGGGGGATAGAAGTGCTTATGCCATCACTGCGGATGGAACAGCCTGGGCTTGGGGTGGTGGATATGGCTCTATTGGTAATGGGGCAACCACGCCAGCGTATACTCCAGTCAAAATGCATATCGATCATGTAAAGCAAGTTTCAGGTGGCGATCGTCATAATTTGATATTGAAAGATGATGGAACCGTGTGGGCTGTGGGAGGGAACGAACATGGACAACTTGGCACTGGAACGCAGTCATTGACGGACCTTGTAGAGCCGGTTCAAGTGAAGGGGTTAACGGATGTGATTTCTGTTTCGGCAGGAGACATACATAGCTTAGCGCTCCAAAAAGACGGAACCGTCTGGGCGTGGGGAGGCAATGAGCAAGGAGAACTCGGTGACAATTCTGGGAAAAATGGGCTAACACCGGTGCAGGTAAAAGGACTACCCTCCATTTTATCTATAGCTGCGGGATCGAATAATTCAGTGGCGCTTGGTAACGGCGGAGAGATATGGGTGTGGGGAGTATAGAGCTGTTGATATGGATGGGCAGTATGGAGTAGCTTTGAGATGGGATGGTACCGTTTGATTATGGNNGCCGATTCAGATTCCAGGACTCACAGATGTCGTATCGATGACAACAGACTCCGCAGTGAAAGCCGATGGGACCGTATGGCAGTGGACAGTTGGCGATAAGAATAAGATTAATGTTACGCAGACTAGTGGTATTCAAAATGCAGTTTCGATTACCAGCGGGAACAGAAATCATTATGTGCTCTAAAAAGACGGTCATGTTCTCGCATGGGGAACGAATGAATTCGGGCAGACAGGCTTGGGGGTTAGAGATTTTATGATTGATACGCCTCAGCCCGTGAAAAAATCGATTCAAGTGAACAATAATGAAATGGAACTGACAATGCCTCCCTTACTGATCAATAATTCTACGTATGTTCCGTTAAGAGGAATTTTCAGCAAATGGGAGTGAATGTACGTTGGGACGTTCCATCGAGATCAGTTATTGCCGTGAAGGAATCTACATCTACTACGCTAATCTTAAATTCGGTAAATGGACAAACGACTGTAAATGGAAAAGTGATAGCCACATATCAAAAACCAGTCTTCATTAATGATAGTGTATATGTACCTTTAAGACTGGTCAGTGAAATGCTAGGCGCAAAGGTAGAATGGGATGCAGAAGCTTATGCTGTTCAAATCCATCCGAATTAAATAGGGATATTTTGACATTAAGTATTGTTTATATTGGTATGACTAATGCAAACAATACTTTTTTTTGAATGGATGGATAATATGATCATTACGCTTGATTTTAAAAGTGATACTTCAGAAAAGAGCTCCCGAATGACGGGAGCTCTTTATCATTATAATGATAAAGCACGGCTATTGGTTAACCATTAGCCCATCAAAGATTTTTTCCACATAGTACTTTCTTCAGCTTTGCGTTAGCTAATGTGATTGTTTCCTGTCAAATAATTAAATCACCACAGAACAACGACACATTGTTTTTTAATCAGTATTGACTTAACTGGTTTTAATGATTTATAGTGAAGTTGCAATAAATTAGACGACTGTATAGACCACGTACTACTGTTGTTTGTTTTTTTGCTTGTAGCGCATGAAGACAAAGTCATCAAGAAGGAGGCATCCACTTCTCAAAATTTAATTACGATTCTCTGTAAGCGAATACATTTTAGCGTTCAACAAGACCAAAAAACATAAGCACTGACAATGCAAGAAAGGAAAAGGAAAATGACAAATAGAAAATGGAGAAAAAACGGACCCATTTTAAGTACCGAAAATCAGAGAGGTTATTTTGATATCCCCTATGGCACAGCGTCCGACGCTCAAAAGCTAGATATTTGGCTACCTGAAGGAGATGGTCCCTTTCCTGTAATTGTTTCCATACATGGTGGAGGATTTGTAGCCTGCGATAAACGCCAAAAAGATATGATTGAGCCGATGCTTGAAGGCCGAAATAGAGGGTATGCCATTGTTTCCATAAATTACAGACTGACGGATGAAGTGATATTTCCTGAACCAGTAAGAGACGTAAAGATGGCCATTCGTTTTATCAAAAAGAATGCTGCCAAATTTCATTTGGATCCGCAAAAAATTGCCACATGGGGTGGTTCCGCAGGTGGTTATTTAGCCCTTATGACAGCGGTTTTTGCTAAAGAAACTCTGTTTGATACTGAACAGGATCCCAACAAAGATATTCCTACGGACGTATCGGCGGTTGTTTCTTGGTATCCGGTTTCCGACTTTTCTCGTTTGGATCACGATTTACAGGTGAATTATATTCTCCAGGAAAACTCACTATACGAACCGGTGGATATCAGTGACGAATACGAAGACGTCTTCCCTATCTCAAAACGCAACGAATTCCCTTTTCATACAAAAGACGGTGTCTTAGAGAAGTTGGTTGGAGGTCCCATAGAAGAGTTGGGTCAGCAAGTTAAAAGATTGAATCCTATGAGCTATATCAATAAAGATATTCCAAAGATTTTGTTGCAGCATGGAGGTGGCGATGATATTACGCCGATGCAACAATCAATCGATTTCGCATTGAAAGTAAATCACCTTTTTGGTAGAGAACAAGCTAAGGTTGAGATTTTTCCAAATGCTATTCATTCCTCGGTGATATTTGAAACGAAAACGAATATTGGACGTGTTTTGGATTTTATCGATATTGAATTAAAGAAATGAGTAAAGAAGCAGATTGATAAATCTCGGGTGCGTTGCGAAAAAAAAGTCTCTAGGCGTTGAAATGGAGGCTGCGAGATGAACAAACGACAGCAGAAGAACGGGGAACGGACTTACCAAAATCATTAAAATTGCATTGTAACTCACTTAAGCTAAGCTGTTCTAGAAGAGGGGGAATAGTACATGACAGAACTAAACGCAAGCGCAGCGAAATCTCAAGAATATACTATAAAGAAAGCTGTACCTGTTCTATTATTATTATTTTTATTATGTTTGGTCATCGACGGTTCATTTAAAATTGTTTCGGTAGATATAGCAAAAGATTTTAATATATCTGCGACGATGGTATCCTGGCAAGCGACCTTAGCAGGACTTGTTTTTGGGATCGGGGCTGTGGTATACGCCGCTTTGTCCGATACCATCAGTATCCGAAGACTTATTAGTATAGGTATTGTAATAATTTGTGTTGGTTCAGTGATGGGTTTTGTATTTCAACATTCGTATATTATGGTTGTTATTTCACGAGTCATTCAAACGATGGGGCTAACATCCGCAGAAACTTTATATGTGATCTTTGTGACTAAACAATTGCCTCTAGATGAACAAAAGAAATTTTTAGGATTAAGTACAAGCAGCTTTGCATTGTCTCAAGTAATAGGATCCTTGACCGGCGGATACGTTTCTACTTATTTCCATTGGACGACCCTGTTTTTAGTTTCATTGGTAACTCTATTCATTCTTCCTTTTATTCTGAAATATCTGCCAAAAGAAGAGAAAAGAGGTCTAAATGTCGATGTAACTGGTTTATTCCTGGTGGGAGTAACTGCAGCAACTCTATTATTCTATATTACTAACTTTAATACTATTTATCTTATAGCGTTTATTGTCGCCCTCGTCCTGTTCTTAACCTATATCAACAAAAGTTCTAAAGCGTTCATTAGCCTTTCATTTTTCAAAAATAAGCAATTCATTTCTTTGTTATCGATAGTTTTTGTTATTTACTCTGTACAATTAGCCTATATCTTTTTGTTTCCATTTCTTCTGGGAAATATTTTCAATATGAGACTCGATACGATTTCGTTACTGCTAATCCCGTCTTTTGTCTTAGCGGCAACGGTTGGGGCGCTTTCCGGAAAAGTAGCGAAAAAGTTAGGAAGCAAGCAATGCATCATGATAGCAATGACGGGTATTACCGTTAGTTTGTTGGTAGGTGCATTCTTTATCGAAAGCTCTGTTATGCTGATCTTTTCAATGATTCTATTCGCTTGTTCTTACGCGTTTATGTATGCTCCGTTAATTGATTCATACGTTGGTACAGTTGGGAAGGAAAAGTCTGGTACCGCGATTGGATTTTACAACTTAATTATGGGTGTAGGCGCTTCTATCGGTATTGCTTATACGGCGGTAATGATGGATAAGCCATCATTACAATTGCTTCCTAACATAAATAATCCGGTCGCTTCAGTATACAGTACTATTTTAGTGGTTCTTTCTCTCGTTACGCTTTTCAGCTTATTCCTGTACTGGGTTTTGGTGGGACGTCTAATTAAGAAATAGTTGCGGAACGCGAATCATTCGAATTTTGCGAAGGCGTTTACATGGGGAATTTGGGACCAACTTACGAGACACCTGCAGAGGTAAGAATGGCCCGCCTTATGGGTGCTGATGCCGTTGGGATGTCCACGGTTCCAGAGGTGATCGTTGCCCGTCATGCCGGAATGGAAGTGCTTGGCATCTCATGCATTACTAATAAAGCAGCAGGAATTCTGGAACAGTCATTGTCTCATGAGGAAGTCATGGAAGCCACAGAGCAAGTTAAGCCGAAATTTCTAAATCTTGTGCTCGGGATCATTGAAGAGATGTAGTTTTTCACTATAAGCAAAAAGGAGAGCGATCAACCCATGAAAGAACAGTTCGTTTCGATCCCTAATGGAAGTCATAATGTTCCCGGTATAGTGGTAAGCCCATCAGGAGCAACAAAGGATAAACCAACTCCTACGGTATTGCTGTTGCATGGTACAGGTGGTAATAAAAATGAACTTGGAGATATCTACAAACGACTAGCTGCTCAATTGGCATCAAGAGGATATGCATCTTTACGGATCGACTTTGCAGGAGGCGGGGATAGTTCCCAACCCTATGTTGAGAATAATTTCGATGACTCAGTCGCGGACGCTCTGAAATCGGTCGAATTCCTCGCTAATTATTCAGGAATAGATAATAATCGGATCGGTGTATTGGGTTACAGCCAAGGAGGACGAATAGCGCAAGTAGTAGCAGCTCGCGCACCAAAAGTAAAAGCACTTGCAACTTGGGCATCCGCGCCGTCAAACGGTGTAGAAGATTTAGAGCTTATTTTCAAACATGCCGATGAAGCATATGCGAAAGGTTCGGTTATGTTTACGATGCCATGGGGTACTCAATTAGAATTTGGTGAGAA
Source organism: Paenibacillus sp. UBA6285 (assembly GCA_002438345.1). Taxonomy (GTDB): domain Bacteria; phylum Bacillota; class Bacilli; order Paenibacillales; family Paenibacillaceae; genus Paenibacillus_AQ. Next base: position 2,565 of record DJUJ01000190.1, on the reverse strand, counting down.
ATTCTTTACAGCGATGGAAAATTCTCGTGCTCTTGATGAGGTTGCCAAATATAATGGCCCATTGCTCGCAATTGGAGGTTCTAAAGATCCTGGCATTTCACCGCTATTGGTAAAGAAATTAGTGCAACATGCTGGAAGTACCGATGTGAATCTGCGTATTATTGATGGAGCAGATCATGGTTTCAACATATTCGTTGGTGACAAATTAAATCCTGATCAATCCATTGCAGAGGGACTCTTAAAGATAACAACAGACTGGTTTGCTGAAAAACTGTAACTATCAGAAGAATAGTTGGACAGGCCGCTATGCCTGTCCAACTATTTTTTCATGTAATTTGTAATCGTGAAAATTATACGAAGATGATCTATTCTTTAATCGTTCGAATCTTTGAACGAATTCTAACAATTGCACGAAATTAGCATGTGATATTCTAAGCCGTAGCCTAAATCTTAAAAATTGTACCCGCGAAATTCGAGGAGTATATGATTCAATAACCATGCATTATGAAATTGATTCGGATTTAGTTCTATTTATTTTCCCCAACGGCTGAGGTTGCGCATTCCAACTAACGGAATATAATATATATTGAGGAGGAGTATCTTAATGTCGATTAAAAATAAAGACAAGTCCCATCTATATTTGGATGTTTATGATAAAATACTAAAACTAATTAATGAGGGAGTTTATCCGGTGGGAAGTAAATTGCCTGCGGAATTGGAACTTTCCAAAATGATGAATGTTAGTAGGATGACTTTACGCCAAGCCTTAAGCTTACTCCAAGAAGATGGCTATATCGTGACTATCCATGGACAAGGAAACTTTATAAAAGATAATACAAAATTACGAAGTGTTGGATTAGAGAAAATAGGGGATACAGTTTCTAATTGTTGTACGGAAGCTATTGATGACATTGATTCCGACTTTCGCCTTGAATTTGTCAACGATTATGATTATATGAAAAAACTGTTCGGTATTAATTCGGCAGTGTGTATTGGATTTAACAGGTGGTACAAAAGTGAAAATGAAATTGTTGCGCACACCTTTTCCATACTGCCAAGTGAAATCGCTTCAAAATTTCAAGTAAATCTTAATGATAAAGAATGTCTTTTCGAATTGCTTGAAGAACGAATTTATGAATATGCACATTCTTCGACAATAGAGGTTAAATTTACAAAATCCGTAATCCCCACTTCGACCCATCGACTCCATTCAAACAATGATTTATATACACTATTAATTGAGAGTTTATATGATTCGATTGGCCATGTTATTCTCCAGAATAAAATATATATACCGACCGAATTCAGCTCGATTAAAATTAATCGGATAAATAAATAGATATTGCTGAAGCCAAGCGATATTTCTGAAAGCCCGATTCTATCTATGTTTCCACCCGTGTCAGTACGTGGATTATAAAGTTCATGAGTTAAGTTGAAAATTGAAATTTAATTGGAGGGCGCAAGCCCTCTTTTTATTTTTCAGCGTGCCCAGAGGCACGCATTATCTAGTTGGTGAAAGTCCAACCGAAGGAGGGGCCAAGCCACCTTGGTAGCTAGGATGCTTGCGCATGGCGAAATCTGTGTGTAAAAGCGCATCGACAAAAGTACCGGTCTGAGACCGAGCGAGCAACAACCCAGGCCGCAACATGAAGTGAATCCTGCCGCGTCGTCAAAAAGGCCCTGCGAAGGGGAAAAGAAGGAGCCGAGTCTCGTGAAAATAGACGAAGGCCAAGGAAGCTGTACAGAACTTGGGACAGCAGCGAAGAACCTTCCGGCGTATAGGGAACGGCATAGGTTGAAAGATAATGCAGTGAACTGGGGAGACCCTCCCCCACACGGAATCTTTTTTTTAGAAACCGTAAAGAGACGCTCTATAAGTCCAGAAGATGAAATGAACCGTCTGTGGGAAGGGAGTCCGAGGGGCTCATAGTACCGAAGAACCTAAGGACAACATAACCTTAGGGAGGGAAGGAGCCCTGCTTTGTTTATGCTTTTGGAGGAGGTACGAGTGAGTGAATGCCAAGGGGCTAACGACACCAAAGGAGCAACCAAATTAGTGATTGAACCCATATTTGAAGCAGACTTTGAGGAAGTATCCTTCGGGTTTCGTCCAAAACGAAGTGCGAAAGGGGCGCTAGACCGTATTCGTAAAGCCTGTAACCGCAAAGGGAATTGGGTAGTCGACGTCGAT